>JAQBYL010000051.1 GCA_027622495.1 Pseudomonadota bacterium | reverse complement strand
CCGCTGTTTCCGCTTGGGACTGTGTTGTTTCATGGCGGCCACCTGCCTCTGCGAATCTTTGAACCGCGCTATCTCGACATGATCAGCCGCTGCATGCGCCAGCAGAAAGGCTTTGGCGTGGTGCTGATTCGTTCGGGTTCGGACGCGCGGTTTTCACCCGATGCCAGTCAGCCCGAGATCTTTCAGGTGGGAACAGAAGCCGAAATCATCGACTTCAACCAGTTGAAAGAGGGCATGCTGGGGATCGTTGCGCGCGGCAGGCGCAAATTCCGGATCCGCGAGACCTATGAAGAGACCGATCATCTGCTGGTCGGACGGGTGGAGTTTCTGCCCGATGAACCGCGCAGCGAACTGCGGCCCGAACACCAGCCGCTGGTCGATCTCCTGCTGCAACTGGTCAAGCACCCCATGGTCCAGCAGCTCAACCTGCAGGTGGACTTTGATGACAGCCGTTCCGTGGGCTGGCGGCTGGCGGAGCTGCTGCCCAACATCGAACCGGAAATCAAACAGAGCCTTCTGCAGCTTCAGTGGCCGGGAGAACGGCTGGCCGAGCTCACACGGCTGGTTAATAAATTACGTGGCTGAGCGTATAATCCGCCCCCCTTTTATCGATACACCAGACAATGTCAGCGCAGATGTCAATTGATATAGCGGCCTACATGCGGCAGGTATGCCAGGAGGCACGTGCGGCTTCCCGCGCGATCGCCGCTGCTGGCACCGGTGTTAAATCTGCTGCGTTACAGGCGATTGCCCGTGAACTGGGGCGCGACCGGGAAAAGTTGAAGGCGGCCAATCGGATCGACATGGCGGCGGCCGAGAGCAAAGGCATCGATCAACCGTTGATCGATCGCCTGCTGCTGGACGACAACGCCATCGATCGTATGATCGAGGGGGTTCTTAAGGTCGATGCGCTGAAAGATCCGATCGGCCAGATATCTGACCTCGCCTACCAGGCGAACGGGCTGCAGATTGGCCGGATGCGGGTGCCCCTGGGGGTCATCGGGATCATCTATGAGTCGCGACCAAACGTGACTGCCGATGCCGCAAGCCTGTGTCTCAAATCCGGCAACGCTTGTGTATTGCGTGGGGGTACCGAAGCATTTGAGTCGAACAAAGCCATCGCACGCGCGATTGACGTTGCCCTTACCGGCGTTGGTTTGCCACCGGCGGTGGTCCAGCTGGTCAGCACCACTGATCGCGCTGCAGTAGGCGAATTGTTGATCCAGGATGAATATGTGGACGTGATCGTCCCCCGTGGCGGCAGCGGTCTGATCGAGCGGATCACCCGCGAGTCGCGCATACCGGTCATCAAACACCTGGATGGTATCTGCCACGTTTACATCGATGACGATGCTGACGTACCGATGGCTGTGGCCATTGCGGTCAATTCAAAAACCGAAAAATATGCCGTCTGTAACGCGGTCGAGACACTGCTTGTCGCGCAAAGTATTGCCGCCCGGGTGCTGCCTGAGCTGGGCGCACGGTTCGAACAGGCCGGGGTTGAACTGCGCGGCTGTGCCAAGACCCGCAGCTTTCTACCGAACGCAACACCTGCGGTTGAAAGCGACTGGACCACCGAGTACCTTGCCCCGATCCTGGCGGTCAAAGTGGTGGCAGGTCTCGATGAAGCGATCAGCCACATCAATCGCCATGGTTCGCAACACACCGATGCCATTGTCACGAGCAACCTGGCCAATACACGGCGTTTCATGACCGAGGTGGATTCGGCTTCTGTAATGGTGAACACCTCAACCCAGTTCGCCGACGGCTTTGAGTACGGTCTGGGTGCCGAAGTAGGCATCTCCACCAACAAGCTGCATGCCCGCGGGCCCGTTGGGCTTGAAGGCCTGACCACGCAGAAGTACGTGGTCTACGGCAATGGCGAGATCAGGCACCGTTGATCTGTTTTTTTGGTGGCACGTTTGACCCGGTTCATCTCGGTCACCTGCGTGCCGCCCAGGCTGTTCGCGCGCATCTTGAGCTTGCATCGCTGCGAATGATTCTGTCAGCTCGACCGGGGCACAGATCAGCACCGGTTGCGTCTCTGTCGCACCGCTGGCGCATGCTCTGCATTGCCTGTCAGGAGGAGGTCGGTCTGGTTCCGGACGATACCGAAACAAAACGCAGTGCGCCTTCGTACACCGTGGATACTCTGTTGAGTATCCGCGCGGGTCATCCCGGCGAGGCAATCGCCTGGACGCTCGGGAGTGATGCGTTTATCGGTCTGCCCAGCTGGCACCGCTGGCGTGACGTACTGTCGCTGACTAACCTGGTGATACTTGCACGGCCGGGGGTAGATGATCTTACGGGGAGTGATCCGGACCTGGTCAATCTGCTCAACACCCATCGCGTGGATGATCTGCGTGGGTGTACGGTCGGCGGCGTACTGGTGCTGAATGACATCGCACTGCTCGATACCTCGGCCACACAGGTGCGGGAACGACTGGCAAATCACCGTCCGGTGGAAACGCTGGTTCCACCAGAAGTGGCCGCATACATCAACGAACACGATCTATATGGAGACACGGGTGAAGCCAAAAAAGCTGTGTGACAGTCTTGTAGCTGCGCTGGAAGAGGTGAAAGGCCGCGACATCGTAGCCTTCGATGTGCGTAATCTGACCGACATTACCGACTACATGATCATCGCCAGCGGCACCTCGGGTCGGCACGTCAAGGCGTTGGCAGATCAGGTGATCGAAGCAGGCAAGGCGCTTAAAAACCCACCCCTGGGTGTGGAGGGGCGCGAAACTAACGAATGGGTGCTCATCGATCTGACCGATGTGGTGGTGCATGTAATGCAGAGTGAAGCCAGAAATTTTTACGATCTGGAAAGATTGTGGCAGGAGTTGCCGATGGACTCAGAGACAATTTGACCACCCGGCTGATTGCGGTTGGCGACCGGCAACCCCGGTGGGTAGTGGAAGCCTATGAGGAGTATGCCAAACGTCTGCCGAGGCAATTTGCGATCCAGTTGACAGAGATTCCACCGCAGAACCGTAAAACTGCTCATGCCGAGAAGATCCGGCAACTCGAAGGTGAGCGCATTCTGCAGGCGATCAGGTCTTCTGACCGGGTAGTTGCCCTGGACGAAAAAGGCAAATCCTGTTCGACACTGGAATTTGCGGAAATGTTGTCCCGTTGGCAGGATGCGGGGTCTGATCTGTGTCTGTTGATCGGTGGTGCAGATGGGCTGCACGATGAATGCAAGGCTCGCGCCGATGCGACCTTGAGCCTGTCGCAGATGACCCTTCCACACGGTCTGGTCAGGGTCCTGATTGCCGAACAGTTGTACCGGGCTTGGTCGATCATGAACGGCCACCCCTATCATCGAGGTTGAGTGATGGCGACCGCCATACGAATCAAAGACAACCTGAACGAGAAGCGCGCTTTTGCAAGTCGCGTCGCGCTGATGTACCTGTTGGCTTGTCTGTTGATGGCCGGTGTGATCGTACGCATGCTGCAACTGCAGGTCTGGGAGCATGAAATCTACCAGACACGGTCTGAAGAGAACCGTATTCAGGTGCAGCCTCTGGCACCAACCAGAGGACTTATATACGACCGGCATGGTGTGCTGCTTGCCGACAACCGACCGGTGTTCAGCCTGGGGCTTGTCAGTGAACAGATCGATGACCTGGATCAGACCATTGCAGATATCGGCGATCTGGTCCCGCTGATAGAAGAAGATCTGCAGGGTTTTCGCGACCGGTTAAAGCGCCAGCGCCGGCCCTTTGAACCGGTTGCATTGAAGCTGACGCTGACCGAAGAAGAGATTGCACGCCTGGCGGCGAATCGACACCGTTTCCCTGGTATGCAGATCACCGCCCAACTGGTCAGACATTATCCGTTCGGACCATTGTTGTCGCACGCCGTCGGTTCAGTCCGACGGGTGACAGAAGAAGATTTGAAACGCCTGGATCCGGTGCGTTACAGCGCAACGCGATTCATCGGCAAACGCGGCGTTGAACAGTTCTACGAGAATTCGCTGCATGGCGAGATCGGTCACCAGCAGGTGGAGACCGATGCTCATGGGCGCATCCGGCAGGTTCTCAATATCACGCCACCTGGCTATGGCCAGAACATCACGCTGCATCTGGACAGCCGTCTGCAGATTGCGGCCTCCGCAGCCCTTGGTGACCGGCGCGGTGCAGTGGTTGCCCTCGACCCGAGATCTGGCGGTATTCTGGCCATGGTCAGTAAACCGGAATACGACCCGAACTTTTTTGTAAGCGGCATATCAGCAGAACAATACAAGGTTTATTCCACGTCTCAGGAGAGGCCCTTGTTCAATCGCGCGGTGAACGGACAGTATGCCCCGGGATCCACGTTCAAACCGATTGTTGCGATGGCCGCGCTCACTCACGGGGTAACCACCTGGGACGAGATCATCGACGATCGCGGGTCGTTCAAACTGCCTAACCAGGCGCGAATTTATCGCAACTGGAGCTGGAAGAAGAACAACTCCGGTGGCCAGGGACCGATAGCGATGCGACGGGCCATCTATCGTTCTTCGAATGTTTATTTTTACCACATGGCCAGCCGTCTGCACATTGATCAGCTCGCCAGCTTCACGGCTCAGTTTGGTATCGGTCAGGTAACGTCTGTCGATGTTGCGGATGCCAGTCGTGGCCTGCTGCCTGATCCGATATGGAAACTCGGTGCCAGGGGTGAAAGATGGTACCCGGGTGACAACATCAATGTGGGGATCGGCCAGGGCGATCTGCTGGTTACCCCGCTGCAACTGGCCACTGTGGCCATGGTTATCGCCAATCGGGGTCATTTTGTTCGACCGCAGATGCTGATGGCCAGTGACGGTCCGCTTGCTGAGTTCGATCCACCCCCGCCGATGAAAGATGTTCAGGGACCGACGCCTGAGGACTGGGAGAACCTGGTCGATGCCATGGAAGATGTAGTTCATCGCGGGAATCAGGGTTTTCGCGGCAACGGCACTGCCTGGGCGTACATAGGGCAGAATATCGGCTACCGCATGGCTGGCAAATCCGGTACAGCACAGGTGGTCGGGATCAAACAGGGTGAAGAGTACGAAGAAGAGGAACTCGATGAGTTTAATCGCAAACACGCGTGGTTCATCGCGTTTGCACCGGCGGACGATCCACAGATCGCGATTGCGGTGCTGGTAGAAAACGGTGGTGGAGGCAGTTCGGTCGCAGCACCGGTTGCACGCGAAGTCATCGATGCCTTTCTGCTGCCGCAGATCGCCCATCGTTGAGCAGGCATGAGTAAGGACTTTACCCGCACACTTGATCAGACTGGTGGTCTGCGACCTGCGGCCAGGCTGGTGCAGATACATCTCGATCCGTTGATGCTGTTGTTTCTGGTGACCATCATCGGTTACGGCCTGATCGTTTTATACAGCGCGGTGAACCGGGATGAAACTTACTTCACAGCTCAACTTGTGCGGATGGGTCTTGCGTTGGCTGCCTTGATTATTGCTGCACAGCTCAACCCGGCGATCTACTTTCGCTGGACGCCGGTGTTTTACATTGCGGGGGTCGTGTTGCTGGCTCTGGTGCTGGTTATGGGTGTTCAGGCAAAGGGTGCGCAGCGCTGGCTGGAACTGCCGGGTCTGCCTAGATTCCAACCCTCAGAAATATCCAAGCTTGCAGTTCCGATGATGGTTGCCTGGTATTTTCACGACCGGCGCTTACCGCCCAGCTTCAAAGACCTTGCCGTGGCCATGCTGATCATCCTGATACCTGCCGGGTTTATTGTTGTTCAACCTGATCTGGGGACTGCGATCCTGGTAGCAGCGGCGGGTTTTGCCGTCCTCCTGCTGGCAGGTCTGCCATGGCGCTGGATCCTGTATGCGGGTCTTGCTCTGGCAGCTGCTGCACCGGGTTTGTGGTACACGCTCAAGGAATATCAGAAGCAGCGGATCCTCACCCTGTTCGACCCGCAGAGTGATCCACTGGGAGCCGGCTGGAATACCATCCAGGCCACCACCGCAATCGGTTCCGGCGGGGTTTATGGAAAGGGTCTGTTTGAAGGTACCCAGAGTCAACTCAACTTTCTGCCCGAGAGCCACACCGACTTTATTATTGCGGTGATCGGTGAAGAACTTGGCCTGATCGGGGTCGCCGCTTTTATACTGCTCTACCTGATGGTTCTTGGTCGGGGGCTGTACATGGCATCGGCAGCCCACCAGACCTACAGTCGTTTGCTGATCGGTGGTCTGACGCTGGTCTTTTTCGTCTATGTGTTTGTGAATATCTCCATGGTCAGTGGTTTGCTCCCGGTGGTTGGAGTGCCGCTGCCATTGGTTAGTTATGGAGGGACTTCGGCGATCACACTTATGGCGAGCTTTGGCATCGTGATGTCATTGCATACCCACAAAACATGGTGAGATGAGGGACTTTATGCGCATTGCGTTGGTTGTTGGTGTCATTGCTGCGTTGTTGTATGGGCCAGCGGAGGCAGACTACGCGGATCGGGAAGATGTGCAGGCGTTTATACAGGAGATGGTGTCGACACATGGCTTCGACAAAGCTGAACTGGTTCGCGTGTTCCAGGAAGCCGAACAACAACCGAAGATTCTGGAATCCATTGCACGCCCGGCAGAGAAAGCGCTCAAATGGTTTGAGTATCGACGCATCTTCATGCAGGAAAAGCGGATAGATCGAGGGATTGAGTTCTGGGAACAAAACGCTGCTGCGCTGGATCGGGCTCTCAAGCAGTTCGATGTGTCGCCAGAGTATGTGGTGGGCATCATTGGTGTTGAAACCCTCTATGGGCAGAACGTGGGCAGCTACCGGGTGGTGGATGCGCTCGCAACGCTTGGTTTCGATTATCCGCCGCGGGCCACTTTTTTCCGCCGTGAGTTGAGCGAATTGCTGCTGTTGGCCCGTGAAGAAGAGACAGACCCCCTGGATCTGAAAGGGTCCTACGCGGGAGCAATGGGCTTCGGCCAGTTCATACCATCGAGCTATCGCGCGTATGCCATCGATTTCGACGGTGACGGCAAACGCGACATCTGGACCAATATTGATGATGCCATCGGCAGTGTCGCGAGCTATTTAGCTCGCCATGGCTGGAAGGGTCAGGAGCCGGTAGTACTGCAGGTAGGCGAGCCCACAACGAAAGCGATGTCGATTGTTAATGAAGGGTTCATCAAGTCGCAGACGGTTGCTGTGCTCAAGGAGAAAGGGGTGGAGTTCGGAGAAGATGACCTGGACGTTTCCGGCCGTGCGGCCCTTTATCGCATGGATCTGGAAGAAGGGGCCGAGTACTGGGCGGGTCTGAACGATTTCTATGTGATCACACGCTACAACCGATCTCCGATGTACGCATTGGCCGTGCATCAACTCAGCCAGGAAATCAAAACTCGACGTGAACAGCAACTGGCAGCCAGGCAATAATGCCGGCAATCAGCCAGGAGACGCTGTTCAACCATATGCCACCGAATCTGCTCAAAACTTTGTGCGGCCTCGCGATCGCGCTGCTCATCAGTTCGGGTTGCAGCAGCCCGGCACCGCGGCCGACAGAAGTGAAAGATGGTCCGCCAGGCGAGGCCCGGGAGGATCTGGCGCATCTGCCGGATCCTGTACCAAAACAGGAACCGCGAAGCCGCTACGGCAACCCGGAAATGTACTCAGTCTTTGGTCAGACCTATCGGCTACTCAACTCTGCCGATGGCTACAGTGTGGAGGGCAACGCCTCGTGGTACGGGAGTAAATTTCATGGGCGTCGGACGTCGAGCGGTGAAACCTACGACATGTACATGCTGACTGCCGCTCATAAGACGCTGCCGATCCCGACCTATGCGCGGGTCACAAATCTTGCCAACAATCGCACAACAGTGGTTCGAATCAACGACCGCGGTCCGTTTCATGCCGACCGGGTGATCGATCTGTCCTATGCCGCCGCAGTCAAACTCGGCTTCGCCCACATGGGCACGGCGCGGGTAAAGGTGGAAGTGATCGACCTGGTGCAGGACTTCATGCTTCAGGCCGGAGCGTTCCAGAGCCTCGATTCAGCCGATCGATTGCAGCGGAACCTGGAACAGCTCACCGGTGTTCGGGCCTACGTGGTGCGCACCCCGGAAGATAATCTGTATCGTGTGCGTCTGGGACCGATCCGTGGTGAGAGTGAGGCACAGCGGTTGCGTGACATGATATCCGCGCAGACCGGGTCGTTACCGCTGATGGTAGGACACTGAGAATCTTCAAAAAAAGGTTCGTCTGATCAGAGTGCGCTGGATTTCGTTAAACTAGCCTGAGAATCGTTTGCGAGGTCCCTGCTTTAAAAAAGAGGGGTCATATAGATGGATCAACTGAGATGGATCGAATGAGGCGCGTAAATCTTCTGCTGACCCTGGTGGCCGGGCTGTCTGTGTCCAGTGTCACTGTGCACGTGAATGCCGCCGACGCCCCGATCATACCGCCGCCACCGCCCATTGCCGCTAGCTCGTATCTGCTGATCGACGCAGACACGCAGAAGGTGTTGATCGAAAACAACAGTCATCAGCCATTGCCACCCGCCAGTCTGACCAAAATCATGACGAGCTATGTGGCCGCGGTTGAACTGGCCGCAGGTCGCCTTTCGCTCACCGATGAGGTGACGGTCAGTGTAGGCGCATGGCGTACACCGGGTTCGCGGATGTTCATTCAGGAAGGTACCAAGGTCACCGCCGCCGACCTTCTGAAAGGCATCATCATTCAGTCGGGGAACGACGCAAGCGTTGCGATTGCTGAGCATATTGCCGGAAGTGAAGGTGCATTTGCCGAGATGATGAATCAACAGGCGATGCGGCTGGGCATGCGCGAGACACAATTTCAGAATGCCACCGGCCTGCCCGCGGAAGGGCATTTCACCAGCGCCTGGGATCTGGCATTGCTGTCTCAATCGTTGATCAGAGACTTCCCCGCAACCTATGCAACCTATGCAGAACGATCGTTCAGCTACAACAACATCGAACAAACCAACCGCAACCGGTTGCTGTGGCGGGACCGGAGTGTCGACGGTATCAAAACCGGCCATACCGAAGAAGCCGGATACTGTCTGGTGTCGTCCGCCGTACGCGAGGACATGCGGTTGATCGCGGTGGTCATGGGGACCGCCAGCGATGATGCGCGAGTCCGCGAAAGCCAGAAGCTGATTTCCTTTGGGTTCAGGTACTTTGAAACGGTTTTACTCTACGAAGCTGATGTGCCGCTGAAGCAGGTTCCTGTCTGGTATGGTGAAGTCGACGAGCTGGCCGTTGGTGTGGACCGTGCAGTGACTTTGACCATGCCACGCGGTCATTACAAAGATGTGGTGGCGGAAATGATCCTTCAGAAGCAGGTCGAAGCGCCCCTCGCCAAGGGAGATGAGATCGGTGAACTGGTGATCAAACTGTACGACGAAGTTCTCTACCGCGGTCCGTTGACAGCGCTGGACAACGTTCCAGAATCCGGCTTGTTCTCCCAGATGGCGGACTTTCTGACCCTGTTTTTTACCAATCTGACTTCCAGTGACTGAGCTGCCGCGCATCATCTTTCCTTGCGATTATCCGATCAAAGTGATTGGTATAAGCAGCAATCGACTGGTCGAGACAGTGCTCGATATTGTTCGCCTGCATGCACCCGACTTAGACACCGAACGCATGACTTTTCGCGACAGCAGCAAAGGCAACTACTGTGCTGTAAACCTGTTCATTGAAGCGACCGGCGAACAGCAACTGCGGGCATTGCATCAGGACCTGGTTGCTTCTCCGCTGGTCAAGATGGTTCTGTAATGCAACCGGTACAGCTTGAAGATCTGGGCCGTACGCATTACAGCGATGTCTACGATCGGATGGTTGATTTTACCGAAGGGCGTGATCAGAACACGTTGGACCAGATCTGGTTTACCGAACACGAGCCGGTGTTCACACAAGGTCAGGCTGGTAAGGCTGAGCATGTCCTCCTGCCAGGGGACATACCTGTTGTGCTAACTGATCGTGGCGGGCAGGTTACCTATCATGGTCCCGGCCAGATCGTCGGTTATCTGATGTTTGATCTAAAGCGAATGGGCCTGGGTGTTAGACAACTTGTTACGGGAATCGAGACGGCCGTAATCAGAACCCTGCAGACCTTTGGTTTAAGGGGTGTGGCGAGGCCGGATGCGCCGGGGGTGTACGTGGATGGTGCCAAAATCGGGGCATTGGGTTTGCGGATCCGACGTGGCTGCAGTTATCACGGTCTGAGCCTCAATGTGGCCATGGATCTGGAACCTTTCGCCCGCATCAATCCCTGTGGGATGGCTAACCTGCCTGTTACCCAGATCAGTGATCTGAGTGCCACAGACGATCTCAGTCTGGTGAAGGCCCGGCTGAGTGAGGCACTGGCAGACGTGTACGAGCTAAATCTGAACAGGTAGGACAGTTTTCCCGGCGCGTTAGTTTCAGTTTGCGCCAGTCATTGTGCTTGCTGTCGATGTACAACACGAAACCGGTCAGCGTTTCACCAACTCCGGTCAACAGTTTGATCGCCTCGAGCGCCTGCCAGGTACCAATGATTCCCACCAGCGGACCCATCACACCGTTTTCTGAACAGTTGAGAGCCTGGTCGTCACCTCGTTCATGCAGGCAGCGGTAGCAGGGTGCATCCGGCACCGTCGGATCAAAGACAGCAACCTGACCTTCCCAGCGGATGGCAGCACCCGATACGAGCGGCACACCGGCACGCCAGCAGGCGTCATTGATTGCATAGCGGGATTTGAAATTGTCGGTAGCGTCCAGGACCACATCGGCCTGCCGGATCTGCGCCAGAAGGGCCTGGTCGGTGAGTTTTTCATTGATTTCGGTGATGCGTGCGTTCGGGTTGAGGCCTTTTAGTGTTGATGCTGCGGATCTGGTCTTCAGCTCACCAACTGTAGTTTCGGTGTGCACGATCTGGCGCTGCAGGTTAGTGACATCGACATGGTCGTGATCGCAGATGATCAGATGTCCGATGCCTGCTGCTGCCAGATACATGGTGGCAGGCGATCCAAGGCCACCCAGACCAATGACCATGACTGTTGCGTCCAGCAGTTTCTGCTGACCGGCCACATCAATCTCCGGCAGCATGATATGCCGGCTGAACCGCAGTAACTCATCGTCGTTCATTTACGCCTCCCGGTGGTTACGCGGTCGTGAGCACCCAGGTCGGGATGGGTCTGGATGTCGTGAAAAGACTCCCGCATCAGCGTCTGTACCCGCATCGCCTGATCAAAACCATGTTCCAGCATCAGAACCCCATTGTGTACCAGATAGTCAGGGGCTGTTTGGATGATGCGTGTCAACGCAGTCATTCCGTCAGAACCGGAAACCAGGGCCAGGAGCGGTTCGTATCGCAGGGCAGGCAGGTGGGGATCATTCTCGGCGACATAGGGTGGATTGCTCAGAACAAGATCGTAGCGACCGTTAAGGGAGGCAAACAGATCGCTTTCTAGAAAGGTCAGCTCAACGCCTGCCTGGTGAGCGTTATGCCGCGCAACATTGAGCGCATCCAACGATAAATCGCTCGCATGCAGCTCAATACTCTCGCAGTTCGCTGCGATCGCGATCGCCACCGCGCCAGAACCTGTTGCCAGGTCGAGTACCCGCATACCCGGGGTGATCACCTTGAGCGCCAGGTCTACCAGCAGTTCTGTTTCTGGCCGCGGGATCAGCACGGCGGGGTTCACGCTGAGCGTGATCCCATAGAATTCGCGGCTACCAAGGATGTAGGCCAGCGGTTCAGCGTTGTTGAGACGCTCAACATCCCGCCGAAGACCGGCGAGGGCAGCCTGATCGATCTGCAGTTCGCGATGAGCGATCACCTGCGCGCGGGTAAGCTTCAGGCGCGCACACAACAGCAGCTCAAGATCAAGACGAGGGAGACGGTGGTTCTCGTCTAACCATGTCGACAGGCGCATCAGTCGCTTTCCTGGCCGTCTCCCAGCGAGCGCAGAAGATCGGCCTGATGTTCCTGAATGAGCGGATCGACCACGCTTTCCAGATTGCCTTGCAGGATGTCGTCGAGCTTGTAGAGCGTGAGGTTGATGCGGTGATCGGTTACCCGTCCCTGGGGATAGTTATAGGTTCGGATGCGTTCGGATCGGTCTCCCGATCCAACCAGGTTGCGCCGCGATTCGGCCTGTTCGGCGGCTTGCTTGCTTTGTGCGGCATCCAGCAGTTTAGCCTGTAACAGCGACATGGCCCGGGATCGGTTCTTGTGCTGGGACCGTTCATCCTGGCATTCGACCACTATGCCGGTAGGCAGGTGAGTAAGACGAACGGCCGAATCGGTTTTGTTAACATGCTGGCCGCCTGCGCCAGATGAACGATAGGTGTCGACGCGAAGATCGCTCTTGTTGATTTCAATTGAGTCGATGTCGGCAATTTCCGGCAGGATAGCAACGGTACAGGCAGAGGTGTGGATGCGCCCCTGGGCTTCGGTTTCAGGCACGCGCTGCACACGGTGGGCACCCGATTCAAACTTGAGCTGGCTGTAAACGTCCTTACCTTCCATGCGGGCGATGATTTCTTTGTATCCACCATGCTCCCCGGGGCGTTCGTTCAATATCTCCATTCGCCAGCCTTTCGTTTCGGCGAACCTCGTGTACATGCGAAACAGGTCACCGGCAAAGATCGCAGCTTCGTCTCCGCCGGTACCGGCACGCACTTCAAGAAATACGTTAGCGCTGTCGTTGGGATCTCTCGGCAGCAGCAGGAGCTGCAGGTTAGCCTGCTCGATGTCGATCTTCCCGGTCAGGTCAAATACATCTTCCTCGGCCAGAGCGCGCATCTCGGGGTCGTCGTCGCGCATCAGGGCCTGCGCATCTTCGAGTTCCTGGCTGATTGAGTTGATTTTTTTAAAACTCACAATGACCGGATCGAGCTCAGCAAATTCCCTGGACAATGCTGTGAACCGTTCCCGATCTGCCATGACTTCCGGATCAGACAGCAGTGCTGATACTTCTTCATAGCGATCTGACAAGCTGCTCAACTTGTTGAGCATGGAGGAGGATATCATCAGGTGACTCAGTCGAGTTGGTAAAGGGCTTTCAGGGTCTCTAGCAGATCTGTGTGACCATCGGCACTGGCGCTTCTTATGGCTACCGTGGGAGCGTGGATCAGCTTGTTTGTCAGCGCATTGCTCAGAGCAGCAATGACTTCTTCCGGTTTGCCACCGGCTTGCAGGTCTTTAAGGGCTTTGTCGAGTTCAGCAGCCTGGATCTCGCGGGCGTTGTCGCGAAAGCGTCGCAACATCGCCTGGCTCTGATGCGCGCGCCGTTCGCGAATATAGTGCACAGCGCCTTCGTCAACCAGGGCTTTGGCGTTTTCGGCGGCGCTTAAACGGTTCTTCAGATTCTGTTCGATGATCTCGGTCAGGTCGTCGATGGTGAACAGGAACACATCCTTCAACTCGGCCACTTCCGGTTCAATATCGCGTGGAACCGCAATATCCACCATGAATATCGGTTGATGCCGGCGCAGCTTGATCGCGGCTTCCACGGCACCCTTGCCAACGACCGGCAGGGAACTTCCGGTTGAGGCAATCACCATATCGTATTCGTGCAGGCGTGCACTGATATCGGTTAACTGCATGGCTTCAGCGTCAAAACGAGCAGCCAGATGTTCCGCATTAGCCAGTGTGCGATTGGCGATGGCGAGCCCGCCGATGCGCTGTTCGGTCAGGTGCTCTGCCACACGTTGTATTGTGTCGCCGGCACCCAGGAGCAGGGCTTTCTTTTCGCGCAGATCGGTGAATATCTGTTTTGCCATGGCCACCGCAGCATAGGCGACCGAGATTGGATTGCGGCCGATGTCGGTGACCGTCCTGACCCGTTTGGCAGCATTGAGGGAAGTCTGAATCAGCAGGTTGAGCTCCGGTCCCAGCGTGCCGAGATTGCGGGCCAGTTCGAATGCTGTTTTTACCTGGCCCATGATCTGCGGTTCGCCAAGAACCTGAGAATCGAGGCCT
>JAQBYL010000050.1 GCA_027622495.1 Pseudomonadota bacterium | reverse complement strand
ACCGGGGTGTCGTTGGTGTCGATCGGCTTGGTCTCGCCGTATCCAACAGCACTCAGGCGCCGTGCATTGACGCCCTTCGATACCAGATACTCCCGGACGCTGTTTGCGCGTCGTTCCGACAGACCCTGATTGTAGTCCGCAGCACCGGTTGAGTCGGTGTGGCCTTCGATAATGGCATCGGTGCCAGGGTAGGCTTTCAGAAAGTCCACCACCGTATTGATTTCGCTTGCGTGCGCCGGGGTCAGATCCGCCGAGTTCACACCAAATTCAAGCTTAAGGTCGATGGTGACGGTTTCTTCGAGCATCAGATAACAGCCTTTCTCGTCTACCTTGGCGCCTGCCTCGGTATCCGGGCACTCATCCTTGCTGTTCACCACACCGTCGCGGTCATCGTCAAGCTCACAACCGTAAGCGTCAACCCGTGCGCCTGCCGGTGTGCCAGGGCATCGGTCATTGTTGTCCGACACGCCATCACCATCGCTGTCGACCGGCACTGCTGCCGCCACCACCACTGGTGTGGAATCAGGGATACGACCGAGTGTGACCGTCATACCCAACAGGGCCATGGGGCTGATGGAGCTTGCATCTTCGCTCCAGACCGCACGGACATCACCACGGAAACCCACCCGCTTGGAAAAGTTGGAGAAGAAACCAACACCGCCGTTGAGCTGAATATCATGGTTTTCAAACGATGCGGGAGCATCAAAAAATTCGATTCGACCGCCACCGAATGTCGTGTAGGGCTGCCAGCGATCGCCTTTGTTGTCGAAGCTGTACAGCAGATTCAGCCACGTTGTCTTGGTTTCGACGGTATCGTCGGTTCCATCGGCCTCCAGCTGGTTCTTGAAGTACAGACCCTCAATCGCCCAGTTTTCACTGAGTGCGTAACCGATACCAATAACCGGGCCGGTGTCGTGGCCCTCTAAACCCATGTCATCGGTTGTTCCGAGATAGGCTGCGAATGGGGTGATAAAAACCTGGCCTTTGCGCGGGGAATGCTCCGATGCCTGACTGTAGCCGGTGAGCGCGAACAGCAGCACACCAATGCCAGATATTGAAAACAGTGACTTTCTTCCGGGTCGAAACACGTTCCTGGTTCTCCATTTGAGTTTGATGATGTGACCCCCTCCCAGACCAGATGGTTGGTCAAAAAGTCACACGCTTGCACCACACGCCAGTCCGTCGCGGTAGTGTGGGGGACCAGATCCGACCGGTACCCGTTCTTATTCATCTCTTATTAATTTGAGTTTATTCGCGCGGCACGATCATATTCGCACCGGTCACCCACCCGCCACATCCATTGCGGTCAACATCGCGGCGAAATTTGCAGCCAATCGCGTTCACAGGACGCTTACAAGCGTTCACGTATATGCATCAGAGTCAATACATCTGCGCCTGTGCGAACCTGTAAAGTTCAGCCGTGAGCAACCTGACAGGAGGCGAAACATGAACTTCAGATGTACAGACACCGGCGAGAACGTTGTTTACTTTCGCGCGTCCAGTCGGTTATTCACCCTGAACAGCGATTGGTACTTTGCATCGCGAGAAGGTGATCAGGGGCCGTTTGCCACGCCTGTCAAGGCCGAACAAGAGCTGAGCATCTTCCTCGAACTTTCTAATTTCGCATCGATTGAAATTACCGACGTGGCACCGCGGGCATCTTTCGTTACTTAGGCGACCACCTTCTGGCGCTGCCGGTGAACTTCTTTGCCGCTCGGGATTGCTGCTTCTCAAGCTTGAGATCGGCTTCTTTTGCCTCTTTGAAGCCTTCCCGCGTGCGTGGGAAGTATTTTTGGACCCGTTCGCCGTTAACGCTTCTGGATACCCGATAGGCCTTATAGCTGCCTTGTTCGTGTTTATACACTGCCATTAGTCACTTCACTGGTTATTCAACAAGGTGCGCATTCTGCAAAATATTGGCGCTGTGGCAAGCTTTATCTGCAAAAAAGTCAAAATAGTTTAGCTTGACGTGTTTCTCAAAACACAAATCTGATTACGGGCACTATGGTCGCATCGCCCGTCATGCCGCGCAAAATGCAGCTCAGGATACTGAAAAAACGTCAGATCTGGCTATACACCATGGCTGTGGCTGTGCTTTCGGTGACGATCGCCCAGTTATTCATTCAGGGTCTTTACCTGTGGTTCGGTGATACGGTATTTACGTATCGATACATGGCTGTGGCCGCTGTCATCATCCCGGTTTTTGTCGCTTTGCCGGTAGCCTACTCGATGGGACGCGTTCTCTACACACTCGCCCATACTCAACAAACCCTGACACGGCTCGCCGAGACCGACGGTTTAACCGGTCTGATCAATCGGCGCAGCTTCTTTGACCGCGGTGAAGCGCTTCTCACGGCTGCAAAAAATGCGTCGTTTCCCGTCGCACTCATGATTCTCGACGCCGACCACTTTAAGCAGATCAACCATGGCTACGGTCATGCAACCGGCGACAAGGCGCTGAAATTCATCGCCGATGCGTTCAATTCCGTAGCCCGCGAGACCGACCTCATCGCTCGCGTGGGCGGCGAAGAGTTTGCCGTGCTGGCACCCGACACGGATCATCAGGAGGCAAGGCTCCTGGCCAAACGGCTGATCGATGCGGTCTGTGAGCAGCCGCTCTTATGCGATCGGGCCATCCTTGAGATCAGCGTCAGCTGCGGCTTTGCCGACACCTCCCACGGTTACGATCTGGATCGACTCTACAAAATCGCTGACATGGCCATGTATCAGGCCAAATCGGACGGTCGAAACCGCGCTGTCCAGGCCGCCTGATCAGGGCGTTTGTGCCCATCCTGCGCGTTCGCTAGGATGACCTTCGACAATTTGTCTTAGGGATTTTAATGGGACCGTTTGATCTGACCGGCAGCGTCATTGCCATCACGGGTGCGTCTTCGGGTTTTGGTCACCACTTCGGCACCGTGCTGGCCGCAGGCGGGGCCAAAGTCGTGCTCGGTGCACGCCGGGTCGACAAATTGAACGCCCTGGTTGAAAGCATCGAAAAGGCCGGTGGTTCAGCCTCAGCCAGCGCGCTCGATGTGCGCGACAAACGCAGCCAGATTGACTTTTTCGATGCCGCTGAAGCGGCCTTCGGCCCGGTCAATGTGCTGATCAACAACGCCGGGGTCGAAGCGGGCGCCAAAACCTACATGATGATCGATGAGGACGACTGGGATTACGTGCTCGACACCAACCTGAAGAGCGCCTGGATGATGTCCAAGCTGTATACCGAAAGGGTGCTCGCCCACGGTCTGGGCAGCGGCAACATCATCAATATTTCTTCCATAACCGACACGCGCACCATAAAGGGGCAATTCCCTTACGCCGTCTCTAAAGGCGCGCTCACTCGCATGACGCAGGTCATGGCATTAGAAGCGTCCAAGCACAAAATCCGGGTCAACGCCCTGGCACCTGGCTACATCCTCACCGATGTCAGTCGCATTCTGCTCGAAAGCGAGGCCTCGCCAGAATTCATGAAAGGCATCCCCATGCGCCGCTATGGCGAGTTCGCCGATCTGGACGGCCCGATCCTGCTGCTGGCATCAGATGCCTCACGCTACATGACAGGCTCGGTGCTCACCGTCGACGGCGGCCATGTCTGCGCCTCCCTGTAAACTCTTCAAGGATCACCCATGAGCGACATCCGCCCCTTCACCATCGAGATCCATGACGATCAGCTTAACGACCTGAAACGGCGTCTGCGGGCGACCCGCTGGCCGGACGCCGAAACGCCCGAAGACTGGTCGCAGGGAGTGCCGCTTGCGTACGTTAAAGACGTAGTCGCTTACTGGGCCGATCAGTACGACTGGCGTCAAACCGAAAGCCGGCTGAACGCGATTCCGCAGTTCATGACCGAAATCGACGGTCTGGATATCCATTTCCTGCACATCCGCTCGAGTAATCCGGATGCGTTGCCCCTGGTGATGACCCATGGCTGGCCTGGCTCGATCATCGAATTCATGAAAGTGCTTGGACCGTTGAGCGAACCGCAGGAACACGGTGGCGATGCGAAAGATGCATTTCATATTGTTTGTCCCAGCCTGCCGGGGTACGGCTTCTCCGGCAAACCAACAACGCCCGGCTGGGGGGTCAAAAAGACCGCAGAAGCCTGGTCTAAGCTGATGGCCAGACTCGGATATACCGATTACGTGGCCCAGGGTGGTGACTGGGGGGCGGTTGTGACATCACACATCGGCCCGGTGGACCCGAAGCACTGCAAGGCATTGCATCTGAACATGGTGATCGCTCAACCCGACCCGGACACCATGGCTGATTTGACCGAGCTCGAAAAATCCGCGCTGGCCGGTATGCAGCACTACCAGACCTGGGACTCCGGTTACTCCAAACAACAGGGTACGCGGCCTCAGACACTCGCCTACGGCCTGGCTGATTCACCCAGTGGCCAGGCCGCCTGGATACTGGAAAAGTTCTGGGCCTGGACCGATTGCGACGGGCATCCGGAAAACGTCCTGACCCGGGATGAGATGCTCGATGACATCATGCTGTACTGGCTCACCGATTCAGCCGGTTCATCGGCGCGTCTGTACTGGGAAAGCTTCGGCGGCGACAACAGTTTTCCCATCGACACGCCCACCGGCGGCAGTATTTTTCCGAAAGAAATCTTTCGCAGTTCCAGACGTTGGGCAGAAAAACGGTTCAGCAATCTGATCCACTGGAACGAATTCGATAAAGGCGGCCACTTCGCTGCGTTTGAACGGCCCGAGGTGTTTGTGAACGAACTGAGAACCTGTTTCCGACAAGTTCGCTGATCCATGCGGGCTTTGTGGCAACCCACTCCTGCCGCGATTGAGGGGTCGCGCCTGACAGCGTTTACGCGCTATGCCGCCGCTGCAACTGGACGCGAATTCGTCGACTACGCTGCTCTACACCGCTGGTCGGTTGCATCTCCGGAGCAATTCTGGCGTTGTCTGTGGGATTTTGTTGATGTGGTGCACAGCCGCGCTGCAGATACCGTTCTAACCAATGCGGATCAGTTTCTGGATGCACGCTGGTTTAGCGGCGCACGCCTGAACTATGCCGAAAATCTGCTGCGCTTCCGCGACGAAAAGCCCGCGCTGATCAGCCTGCTTGAAACCGGCGAACGCACGCAGATGAGCTACCGCGAGTTGTTTGAGCAGACGGCGGCGGTCAGTTCACAATTCAAGGCTCTGGGCATAAAACCCGGAGACCGGATCGCTGGCTGGTTACCCAACATTCCACAAGCGGTGGTCGCAATGCTCGCAGCCACCTCGCTCGGCGCGGTCTGGTCTTCGTGTTCACCGGATTTCGGATCGGAAGGTGCCCTCGACCGGTTTGGCCAGATCGAGCCGCGACTACTTATTGCCTGTAACGGCTATCACTACGCGGGCAAAACCCACGACGTCAGGGCTAAAGTTCAGGCCGTAGCCGATCGGGTGAAGTCGGTTGAGCAGATTATCTGGGTGGATGTTGTGGCAGACCTGACTTGCGAGGGCGGTCTTGCCTGGCAGGATCTCATCGTCAAGCCCCAGGAGTCTCTGGTCTTTGCCCAGCTCGCCTTCGACGCTCCGCTTTACATCCTCTATTCCTCCGGCACCACCGGTAAACCCAAGTGCATCGTGCACGGTGCGGGGGGAACCTTGCTGCAACACATGAAGGAGCAGCAACTGCACGTTGACCTGCGCCGCGAAGATCGCCTGTTCTTTTTCACGACCTGTGGCTGGATGATGTGGAACTGGCTGGTCAGCGGTCTTGCCACCGGTGCGACGCTGATTCTCTATGACGGATCACCGTTTCATCCGACACCGGCAACCCTTTGGAACATGGCTGACGCGGAAGGGGTGACCATCTTCGGCATCAGCGCGAAATATCTGTCCAGCATCAGCAAAGAAGGCCTGCAGCCGCGCCTGACCCATGGTCTGACAACGCTGCGCACGCTCATATCAACCGGCTCGCCGCTTGCGCCCGAAACCTATGCGTACATCTACGACAAAGTTAAGCCCGATGTTCATCTGATCTCGATGTCGGGTGGAACCGATATCGTCTCCTGCTTTGTGATCGGCAACCCCTGTGCCCCCGTGTACTCAGGCGAAATTCAGTGTGCGGGTCTCGGCATGGATGTGGCTGTCTACAACGATGCGGGGCAACCCGTGCAGCGCGAAAAGGGCGAACTGGTGTGCCGCCAACCGTTCCCCTGCTGCCCGCTGGAATTCTGGAACGACATCGACAACGAGCGTCTGCACGCGGCCTATTTCGAACGCTTTCCCGGCGTCTGGGCGCAGGGGGATTTTGCTGAACTGACCGAAAACTCGGGCTACATCATCTACGGTCGGTCCGACGCGGTGTTGAATCCTGGCGGTGTTCGCATCGGCACCGCTGAGATTTACCGGCAGCTGGAAGATCTGGATTCGGTAGCCGACGCGGTCTGTGTGGGCCAGGACTGGGATGGCGATGTGCGGGTGGTGTTGTTCGTCGTGATGAGCCCCGGTATCGATCTGGATCAGGCACTGATCATTGACATACGCGCCCGGATCAGAGCCAATGCGTCACCCCGCCACACCCCTGCCAGAGTGATCGCAGTCCGCGATATTCCGCGCACCATGAGCGGCAAGATTGCCGAGCTTGCGGTGCGCGACGTCATTCATGGACGACCGGTTAAGAACACCAGTGCGCTGGCGAATCCCGAGGCTCTGGAGTGTTTCAAGGGGATCAAAGAGTTAGCGAACTGACTGGTTGCGGGGCCTGAAGTTCAGGCGGGTGGCGATCCTGTCAGCGACTCAACTGTCTGGATACACAAACGGCGTCGCATCCAGAAATCGCCGCAATACATTCCCAGTCAAACGCGCGATGTCGTTGCGATAGCCACCGGTCGACAACGCACCGGCATAGGATATGGATCCGGTACTGAATACTGCACCCCCTGATGGGGTTTCGAAGAAGGTCATGTCACCGCGCACCTGAGGGTCGTTCCCCAACGCCTGGGTCATGTGAAACTCTTCTTTCACACGCAGCATCCCAGGGCGATGATTTTCAGAACTGGCGATCACCAGAGCATGCGCAGGTGAACCGATAGATTCATCAAAACGGTCGATTTCTTCACCGGCGGCACCGCCCCCTTGAGTGCCGTGATTGCCGAGGATGTCTGCCTCAGACACATCGCGCAGGATGAATTGAACGCGTGGATCACGCGCACCCGGCTGCAACCGGTAATAAGTACCCCCATCAAATCCCTGGGCAGCAAAACCAATCCCCACCAGTTGATTGGGAGGGCGTCCCAGACGCCGCCACAGACCGCCGTATTCGCCAGTGAACGCGTGATAATACTCACCGTTCTCGGCAATCCAGGCGCGGGTGCCATCTTCTGCCCGGCGCACTTCTATGATGCCGCTGTCGTGTGGGTGGTAGGCGATCCGCCAGTAAAAACCGTTGCCCCCCATATACATGAGACGACCACCCTGTCCGAGCCATTGAGACAGCGCATCCAGCATGGCCGTTGAGTAGTACTCAGGATGCGTGCCGGTGATGACAGTGCGATAGGTGCGCAGCAGATCTTCTCCCTCACGATGTAGATCTTCATCGGTGATCACATCGAACGGCTGATCGATCGCATGCAGCCATGCCACCAGATTCATGTCTGCTGTGAATGCCCAGGGTGTGCCCTTGGGTTTCATGTTCAGAACCGGCCGGTGATAGGAGGAAAAGTGAACCCCGCTATTGTCTTCATGGTATTCATACAGCGAATAACCGACCTCCGGGTGCTGCAGCAGGTAGGCATCGTTGGAATTTTTTACCCGACTGCTGCCAAACGGCCCATCGGTTAGACCCAGGCGCTGATTGGCATAGGCGAGATAGGTGGCGGTTGGTATCAACAGCGCGAGATTGGCACGCGTTTGATGATCACCTGGTCTGACGAAGAATGGTGCGTAGTCTTCGCTCGACTCCTGGCGCAGGCGAACGGCGTACACACCGGACGCAAGATCATCCGGCAGTTGCCACACGATATCCGCCTCCCAGCCCGCATCGACCAGATCATCTTCGTGAAAATGGATTGCCGCGTATTGCTCAGGCGCGTGCTGCCAGGCTTGAATATCACCGCGCCAGAGCATGCCTTTGACGGCTCTGAGAGGCTGCTGATGCAGTGAGCCATGCCGTTTGTGCGGGGATGTGTCGACCACTGTGTCTGAACCGATTTCGAGACTGAAATCCCAGGCACCCTGTACATCCGCATGCGTGGTGACTGACCGGTTTCGATGCAGGGTAAGTGCCGCATCAGCTGAAAGCGCGCGTGCCAGGATGCCGGGTGCTTCCAGACGGCCATTGAACCCGGCTTGTATCCGACCCTCGACAGGTTGCGCCGCCAGCAGCCAATCGCCAGCGCTCAGTGCGCAGGTGCTCAAGTCACCGCTAACGGTGTTCTGCACATCGTGCTCACCGACTCCCAAACCCAGCCGTACAACGGTCAGATCACATTGACCGGTCGCGTTGTGAGAGTAGACCACGATGTGCCAGCGCCGCGCCTGTAACGGCTGTTCGGATCGAAGTGTTCCGTTGCGGGTCCAGGCGACCACAACCCCGTTCTCGATCCGCAGCGATAAATCCGGGTGACCGACCATACACTGGCCTTGGGCGGTGGGGGTAGTGGGATAAACCCCCAGCACAACCGTGACATCCGTCATGGCGTCGAGCGCCGGAAGCAGCGCATAAGATCCCGGATGCAGGCCCTGATAGCGGGCCGGGTAACGCCCGTTGAGCGAAGCGTCAAGCTCCTGTTCAACAAACCCGGTCCCGTGCGGTCGATTGTCAGCGCAAATCAGCCGGACCAGCTGAGCCTGGAACTCACCCGGGGCTTCACAACTCACCCTGATCGACAGATTTTTACCAGGCTGCACTGACAGCGGATCAAGGTAAGAGACCAGGCTCTTTACGAAATCATGCTCCACCCTCAGCGCCCCAGTTCGCATCCCTCGAGCGTAATCCGATGCATCAAGCGGCGTTCACCCTGGTAGTCGTTCAAAGCGTAGTGCCAGGTTGCGCGGTTATCCCAGAACGCCATGGAGCCGGGCTGCCAGCGAAAACGAACGCTGTATTCGGGGCGACCCGCCTGCTGATACAGGTAGGTCAGCAGGGGTGCTGACTCGAGATCAGTCCAGCCCTCAATGTGCCGGGTAAATGCTGGATTAACGTAAAGCACCTTGCGTCCCGAAAGAGGATGACGGATCACCACCGGGTGAATGGCATCCTGTGTGGCGGCCTCGGCGTTCCCCAGACGACTGTTCAGATCGCCCGGCCGGTTCGCAGCGGCACCGAAAACGTGGCGCGAAGAATGAACTGCATTCAGGCCTTCGAGGGTAGCTTTGAGACCGTCTGAAAGTCCGTCAAACACGGCTGACATGCTGGCGAACAAAGTGTCACCGCCGCGGGGCGGTACCTGCCTGGCATACAACATGGATCCCAGCGCAGGGATCTGATCGTAACTGTGGTCCGTGTGCCAGCCACCGCCAATATTGACCTGCTGATCTGGTTCCTTGCGGACCTCGGCCACCTGCGGATAGCCCTCAACGGCAGTAAAAAAACGATTGATGTTGATCTCACCCCAGCTCTGGGCAAAGCGGATATGTTCCTCCGGCGTGAGGTCCTGATCGCGGAAGAACAGCACCGAGTGCTGCGAATACGCCGCCCTCAACTCACCAAGCACCTCATCATTGAGCGGCTGCCTGAGGTCAAGACCGGCGACCTCCGCGCCAAGATGATCGGTACAGGCTTCTACTGTGATGTGTTGATATGCAGCCACGTGTCTCTCCCGACAGTTGGTCTGCGACTTTAGCAGTTCGCCCGCAGCTTCGTCATGCACGGTTCCCGCGCGGTGGGGCGATCACCAGCAGCAGAAGTGCTGCGAGCATGTTCAACCCTGCGACCACAAGCAGTGCCCCGTCATAGGTTCCAAATTCGTCGTGATACACCGACACCAGCCACGGTGCCCCAGCACCCAGCAGCAATGCGAACGGCAAGCCTGCGCTGCGAACCGCTCCCAGAAAACGGCGACCAAAAAACGAACCCCAGATGACCTCCTGCATCGGGATCATCCCGCCCCACCCCACACCGAGCAGAAAAAACGCAGCATAGATGAGCAGCAGATTCTGCTGCCCCACACTGAACACAATAAACGCAACGCTGGCGCCTGTGAGGGCAGAACTCAACGAGGCGAGCGGTTGGGGCCGCAGGCGATCTATAAAGTAGCCCCAGATCGGCTTTGAGATCATGGCCGGAATCGAGGCCACGGTGATTGCGAGTGCTGCTTCGGTCCGTCCAAAGCCGGCATCGGTCAGATAGGCTATGGTCTGCAGAAGCAGAACGACGATGTTGATCGAGAACAGACCGAACGCCAGCACCAGAACGTAGAAACTCAGCGTTCGCAACGCCTGTGAGCGGGTCATTGAGCGGGCAAAATCGGCAGCCGCGCGGTGCGCAAGCCCACTGGCAACGTCAGAATCGGATCGGCCATCCGGGTGCAGACCGTAGTCTTCGGGTGCGCGGCGCACCAGCATGGCAATCGGCAGCATGATCACCACAGTCAGAACTGCGAGGATCTGCCAGGCAAATCGCCAGCCGTATTGATCGATGGCCACAGTCAAAAGGGGCGTGATGGCAATACCGGCAAACGACACGCCCATAGCCGACCAGGCAACGGCGCTGCCCCGCTTTTCAACAAACCATTTGATCAGCGTCACATTAACCACCAGGTTGCCCATCATCGCGCAACCCATCGTCATGATGATGCCGTTCAAAACTATCCACTGCCAAAGCTGCGTAAGGTAGCTGTGTGCGTACAACGAAGCACCGACCACCAGTGTGCCGACAATGATCAATGGCCGGCCGCCAAAACGGTCCACGTAGCTGCCGATGAAGAAACCGGTGAAAGCCATGACCGCCTGACTGAGCGATCTGGAGATGGTGAAGTCTGCGCGTGACCAGCCCAGCGCATCAGTCATTGGCGTCATGAACGGACCCAACGTGTAGCTGAAGATACCAAGCGAAACAAACTGGGCAAAAAAAGCGGCAACGACAATCCAGTAGCCGAAATACAGCCTGCTGCGGGTTTGCAATACCGTGGTCCGAAAAGCGGATCGCGCACTATAGCTTGTGGCGTCTGGATGATGCAGTTAATTTAAAAGTTCATGCTTGCTGCTGTAGGGGAGATTTCGAACATGGGTTTAGATCTGACGAAACCGGGTGATCTGACGCTGCCGCCGGGTCAAGCTCGATGCCCCGGACCCAGCACCCGCGACATCATCATAAGCGATGCCGATAACGCACCTGCTGCTTTAACCGAGGAGCGCTACGAATTTCTGGGCGATGCTGACCTGCCCTTTCGGCGCTACACAGATCCGAAGTTCTATGAGAAAGAAATAGATCGTCTGTGGAACCGTACCTGGCAATGGGCCTGTCGCGAAGAGCACATCCCCAAGGTCGGTGACTATGTTGTGTATGACGTGGGACCCTACTCGCTGATCATCCTGCGTAATGCCCCTGATCACGTAGTTGCGTTTGTTAACTCGTGTCTGCACCGTGGCATGCAACTGTGCGATGCGGGAAGCAGTGGCCACGGTAAACAATTTCTGCGCTGCCCGTTTCACGGGTTCAGCTGGAACCTGGATGGCAGTCTGAAAGAAATCCCCTGTCGCTGGGATTTTCCTCACGTGCGCGATAGCGACTTTGCGCTCCCGCAGGTGCGCGTGGAACTCTGGGGTGGTTTTGTATTCATTAACATGGACCCCATCGCACCGTCGTTGAATGAGTACATGGAAGTCATCCCAGACCATTTCTCCAACTGGGCGCTTGAGGATCGATACATCGCCATCCATGTTGAAAAGGTTCTGCCGGCCAACTGGAAGATGGCCATGGAAGCCTTTCTGGAGGCGTACCACGTTCTGGTGACCCACTCCCAGGCAATCCGAACAACTGGCGATGCCAATGCGCAATACGACATATTCGGCCGCCATGTCTCACGGTTCATCCACACCATCGGTTTCCCCAGCCCGCATCTCACCAATCCACCTTCACCCGAAGAAGTGCTGAGCTACCTGGGTGGAAAACACCTGCTGGGCGAAGACGGCAAACTGCCGGCTGGTAAAACGCCCCGTCAACTGCTGGCAGCCCAGTACCGGGAAACCCTGAGTCAGAAGCTTGAGGTCGATCTGGCGAATGTCAGCGCGAGCGAACTGATGGATTCCATAGAATATTTTCTGTTCCCCAACATGTTTCTGTTCCCCGGGATCAACATCCCGATGATCTATCGGTTCCGGCCACTGGACGTGGATCACTGCCTGCACGAAATTCTGTTCCTCACGCCCGTACCAGCAAGCGGTGAACGGCCACCACCAGCGCAGAAGTTCAAACTGGGTGTCGAGGATTCGTTCACCAGCGTGCCGGGGTTCGATCCCGGTCTTGCTCATGTGTTCGACCAGGACACTGAGAATCTGATCCGCCAGCGCGCCGGTGCCCGCGCATCAGTCAAAGGCGCGCAGACGCTCGGAAATTACCAGGAGGCACGGATCCGTCGTCTGCACATGACGGTGGATGAATACCTGGGTATCGGCCCATGACCATCGAAGATCTGCTCGCCAAACAGGAAATCTACGAACTTTCGTGCAGTTACATGCGAGGGCTGGATCGGCTTGATGGAGATCTGCAGAAAACTGTTTTTCACCGTGAGGCCACCGTGGACTACGGCTTTTTTCAGGGGAGCGGGAGTGAGTTTGTCGAGTTTGCGCAACGCGTTCTGAAAAGCCACGCGGCCAATCACCACATGCTGGGGCAGGTCGACATCAAGGTTGATGGTGAACGTGCCACCGGGGAAGTTTACTTTCAGGCTTATCACCGCGTGGTCGAAAACGATGTGCCGATTGATCTCTTTATCGCCGGTCGTTACCTGGACCGCTATGCGAAAGATCAGGGGGTCTGGAAGATTCTGTTTCGCCAGGAGATCAATGACTGGGCGAGTCGACACCCGGCGTCTGAGGGGACATCGCTTTCGGCCCCGGCGTTGCGCGGTGCCAGGCGTCCTGAGGATGCCTCGTACGGGATGCAGTCGTCGCTATCGGTTCGTGACTAACCCGTGTAGTCGAGCGCCGGCATCCAGCTCTCCCGCCCCTCGGGGGTCAGATCAAAGTAGTGCCAAAGCGGCCACAGCATGTCTATGTGACGCGGGTGCCAGTCGGAAGGAGCAAAGAACATCTCTGATGACCAGAAGTGCCTGATCTGCCCATCGCGGCGGGTGAAGACGGTGCACATGGGGACCTGATTTCCATCCGGCATTTCGCTGTGATAATCGCTGGCATAGGTGTTGTTGGCTGCGGAAAGGAGTTGCAGATTGCGCCAGCCGCGCTGCCCGGCGATGTTCTGGAAAGCATCGATCGTGTTTCTGGCGACCACTGCGAAATTTACCCGCTCGGTCACGTGAGCGATCTGACCGTCAGCACTGTCGAGAAACGCAGAGCACATCGGACAGGGTGATGTGGCCCCCGGGCCAAACATGTAGCTGTACAGAATCAGGGTGTCCTTGCCGTCTTCGAACAGCTCAGACAGATTTACAGGACCCTGGGCTCCTTCAAATCGGTAGTCCTGCGCCAGTCCACCTGGCGGCAGACCGCGGCGAATGGCGGCCACTTCCTCAATCTTTGCACGCAAGGCCATTTCGGCTTCGAGGAGTTCGTCGCGGGCACGGCGGTAGGCTTCATCTTCGCCCGGGTAGCGGATCGAATGGATCGTCATCTGTGTCTTCCTGAAGTTGAATGAGTAGGGGTTTGACGAACAGGCAAGGTCAATCCCGACAGGTTTGTGGTTGCGCGAGCAAATCGCTTAGGTTCCTGTCTCACAATAGATCTAATCAGCAAGTTTATGAAGCATACGCTTGCCTGGTCGAAGGAAGGGATGGGATCGACGCCTTGCAATGCGGTCGTTGTCAGGGAGTTCAGGGGGGTTATCAGTTAGCCGGACGCTGCAGCTTACGTGACATTGTCAGCAACCTTAACGTCCAGCGACACAAGCTCTATCACCTCGGCACAGAGTTGGTCAGTCGTTCCTCGCTGGCACGGGTCAATGAAAAACAGCCCTACCAGCTGTATGAGGCTTTGTTCAGACGTCTGCTCCAACGTTGCCAGCACCAGGCTCCGGGCCACGGATTTCGCTTCAACAACAAACTCTATTCGCTGGATGCATCGACCATCGATTTGTGTCTAACGATGTTTCCCTGGGCGAAGTTCCGTCGCACCAAGGGCGCGATCAAACT
>JAQBYL010000049.1 GCA_027622495.1 Pseudomonadota bacterium | reverse complement strand
CCTTAACCTTTATGTGTTTGTTTCTTTGTCATTTTCGTTACTTCGAATTTCCGGACAGACACTAGTTAGCCTTTGAGGGAGTGAAACCAATGCAAACAGTCAACTGGCCATTTTCTCCCGGGCGACAGATCCACATTGCCCGGGCCGAAGGGGCTTATCTGATCACCGATGACGGCCGCCGTATCCTCGACGCCGCTGGGGGCGCAATTGTTGTGAACGTAGGCCACGGCCGGCAGCGGGTTGCCGACAAGGTCATGGAAGCAACGCGGGATTACAGCTACGTGGTGCCACCATGGATCACACCATCAAGGGCAGCCATGAGCGCGGTTCTCTGCGAGCACTGGTTACCGGCCAACCTGCAACGCATTCACTGTACTTCTGGTGGCTCCGAGGCAAACGAGTCCGCGATCAAGATGGCGTTGCAGTTCCACAGTGCGCGCGGTGATGCCGGCCGCACCAGAATTCTGTCGCGGTCTCTTTCCTACCACGGCACCACCATGAAGACCACCGCAGTCAGCGGTCATCAGGCACGTAAAAAAGGTCTGACCGGGGCGCTCGAAGGGGCGCCCAGTGTCGCTACACCCTATCCCTTGCGCTGTCCGCTGGGGTCGCACCATCCCGACACGGGCGAGTACTACGCTCGCCTGCTGGAAGAGACCATTCTTGCCGAAGGTGCAGAAACCATTGCAGCTTTTCTGGCCGAACCGATCACGGGTTCGTCCGGTGGTGCCATCGTCCCACCAGACGACTACTGGCCGAGGGTGCGTGAGATCTGTGATCGCTACGGGATTCTGCTGATTCTCGACGAGGTGATGACCGGGTTCGGGCGAACCGGTACGCCGTTTGGCTATCAGCACTGGCCCATAGAACCGGACATACTGGTTGGCGGCAAAGGCCTCGCTGGCGGCTATGCACCGCTCGGTGGCGTGTTTGCCACGGAAAATGTCGGTGCAACGCTCGATTCGGCGGGAATGAGCGTCATGTTCCATACCTTCGGTGGCCATCCGGCTGCGTGCGCTGCCGCCGCCGAAGTTCTGATGATCATGGTCGAAGAAAACCTGGTCGAGCGATCGGCAGATCAGGGCGCAAAACTGCATGCACGGCTGAACGAGACATTCCGCGACCATCCGCATGTCGCAGAGGTTCGCGGCCGCGGTTTACTTGCAGCAATCGAAATCGTCGAAGACCGGTCCGACCTGACCTGTTTTTCACCCGATGCGGATCTAACCAATCGGGTGGTCGCAGCTGCGCTCAGAAAGGGCGTGTTTTTCTACGGTGGGGGTACCGGTGACGTGCGCGACATCGTCTGCATGGGCCCGCCGTTCACCATCGGTGAAACCGAGATCGATCTGATGTGCGAGGTTCTCCTGGAATCGGTCAACGAGGCGATCTGATGAGCGCAGGTGCCGGTGTGCAGGCGTTTCTGGACGGTCTGAGCGCCATTCGTCGACCGGGGGTCAAACGTTATCTGATCCTGCCGGCTGCGATCAGCCTGCTGTTTGTTGGGGGTGGCTTGTTTCTGGCGTTCGGATACATTCAGAACGCTGCAACCTGGGTGGCCGACCTGTTGCCGGGCTGGCTCGACTGGCTGAACGTGGTGCTGGCACCGCTGCTGTATGTGACTGGTTTCCTGGCAGGCGTCTGGCTGTTTGGTTTTATGGCTGTAGTTGTCGCGGGACCATTCATGGGTCAGCTATCGGCGAGCGTAGAACAGGCTGAGCTGGGTGTTCATATTGTCGATACCACATCCCTCACAACCCTCATCGGTTCCGCCATCAAACGGGAAGCACAGAAGCTCTTTTACATACTGCCACGCCTGCTCGGTTTACTGCTGCTGTCGTTCATACCAGTGATCAATCTGCTGAGCCCTGCGTTGTGGCTTTTGTTCGGTGCCTGGTCAATGGCGCTGCAGTTCACCGACTACCCCAGTGAAAACCGCAATCTGAGACTGGCCGAAACGTTCAACCGCCTGCGGTCTAACCGGTCTGCCGCTCTCGGTTTCGGCGCTTGTGTGACACTGGCCATGGCGATACCGCTGGTCAACTTCCTGGTAATCCCGGTCGCCGTGGCAGGCGGCACACTGCTGTGGCACCGTATTGAACAGGGCGGTGGTACGGACCTTTAAGAGTCACCGATCATCGATACGGTAGATAAAATCCACCCCAGGTGACCGGGACGAGGTTGCCTCTACACTCAACCGATCATTGATATCAAAGCGCACTACCAGCGAACTGATCTGGGCGTACGCCTGATAAACATAACGCACAAATATGCGGTCGTTGATCTGCTTACCGGCAACCAGTGTAATCTCATTGTCCTCGGTCGACGCAGACAGTTCCTGAAGCCCCAGTGTCTCACGTATATCGGTGATGATGCCGATCGCATTGGTCAGGCCCAACGCGAGCACCACGCCGGAAAGCTGGCCGATGTCCTGTGCGGTCGCGTCCTCGATTGGTCTACCGAGCACCAGATAGCTCAACATCTGTGACTCCGCCATGGTCGGTTCTGAAAACAACTCGGTTTTCATGTTTCTCAACGGACCCTGTATGCGTACACCAACGGTCACGTCGGTGGTTTTGTTGCTGATGCGACGAACCGCACGCGCATCCACGTTCGGGTTTGCCGGTGAGCCGGAAAACACCAGCGCACCGTACTCAATGTTGAGCTTCTGGCCGAATGCACCATATTTACCTTCGCGCAACCTGACCTGACCCTGCAGTTCAGGTCTGCTGCCGTGCGGCTGACGCAGGCGCAGATCTCCTGTCACTTTTGTCTGGATGCCATAACCCTTGAAGAACACTTCACTGCCAAGAAGCAGTTGCACATCCAGCGCAAGCAGGTTGGACCTTCTCTGGGTGTTCTGCCGACCCACAACGACCACGTCGGGACTTCGCTGCACGGTGGAGGCAGGAAGTTCGGTCAGTTCAACGTTGGCGCTCGGAATACTGATCTCACCGCTGAGCCTTGGGCCTGAATCGATCCAGCTGAGCTTGAGATCTGAGGTGACCACCAGCGCAAGATCCGGTGCTTCGACCTTCAGTTCATGACTGGTGAGTGTTCCGGTGGTGCGCCTTTGCTCTGAGAAGATGTCAGTCATCTGTGCCGCCAGGGTCAGTGACCCGCCACCCGGGCTCGCTGCGGTTCCGGTCAGGTTCACCTGATTATTTTCGAGGGCTGCAAAAAGGTTCACATCACGAAGCCCTACTCTGGGCTCCACGAGATCCATTCGACTCAGATCCAACGCAATGCCACCTGCAATGGTCGGATCCTTCATGGTCCCGCCAACCACTACGTCACCGCTGATTTGACCGGCCAGATCACCCACCTGTGGGGTGAAGCTCTGAACAAAGCCGAGATCCGGGACATTCAGCTTGAACCCACCCGCAATCGGTGCGTCCGGATCGGTCAACGACATCCTGATCGCGCCGGAAACACCACCACTGGCATTGACAGCCTGTACCGTTGCGCTCAGCAGGCTGCGTTCTATCAACATGTCTGCAATCAGTTCAGGAAGCAGAATCTTTTCGGTATCATCAGAGGGGTCGGTGTCCTGTTTCGTGGTGGTTTCACTGCGCAGAGAAAGACCCTTTGTGCGCAATTCGGCCTTACCACTCAGATCACCGGCCCGTGATCGAATCTGCCAGGTCGCGTGAATTATGCCACCAAGCAAGGGAGCACCAGGCACCAGCAGATCTATGATCGAAGCCGGCACGTCGTTCAGATCGCCGGCCAGATCAAAGTTGTCTGCGTCGGTCAGGTTGAACGCATCAACACAGATCCGCCCGTTAGCTTGTGGCCGCCGCCAGCAATGCGGTTTGATAAAACTCCCCTTCGGGCTCGTGTTGGCAATCAGATCTGTATCGAGCGTCCAGGTTTCGAACGGTAGAGCAACATCGGATCCTTCATCGATCGAGAGTGACACCGCACCAGCTGGATCAACCTGGAGCGCAAATGCAATATCGCCCCGGCGTTCTTCGAGCGTCCAGCCAAGCTCACCACTTTGCGAACGCGCCGTTGGGCCGCTTGTTTTAAGTGCTACTGAGCCAAGCTTTATCGGGCCCTTGCCCAGCTCACCAATAGCAAGCTCTATTCTGGTTGGACGCATCAAGGCACCGTCGACACTTGCCTCCACATCCACCAGATGCAGGCCGGAGTAGTCAAGCTGATTGGATTTAAGCCTGACTTTGAAAGCCATGTCATCCAGCGATGCGATGGGGCCGGTCAGCGAAAATGTGCCAACGGCATCACCGCTCACAAGCGGACTCACCAGTTGCAGAGCGGTCAGATCATAGTCAGCCGAAGCCTGTAACAACCCGTCTTGAAGTGCTGCATATCCGCTCATCCGGTTGTCACCAATCGAAACCCGCGCCTCCTCCGTGCGCCAGTTGCGGCCAGATCCACTCACCACACCGCGAAACTGGAGTGGCTGACCTTCCCAGGTTCCATCGATGCTGAGCTGTGGGATCTGGATTGCACCGTCTCTAAAACCCACCTCGCCGGTAAAATCAAGCAGGCAACTGGCAATCCCGCCGAGATCACAGACATTCACCTGGTTGCCGCTTAAGTTCGCGGTTACCGCAAGGACCTCGCCGAACTCGACCCGCCCCGATCCATTCAGACGCCCGGTGGCTGCATTGCCGAGCAGAAGCTGGAAGCCACTGACTGCAAAGTGCGAGAAGTCGCCGGTAAAACGCGCATCCAGCTCACCGGATATGGCGGCCGCTTGACTCTCGATCACATGCCGCACATCGCTGTGCACCTGTGCGCGGATACTGCCCTGGTAACCACGCTGGTCGGCAATCAGATAAACCTCAAGCTTCTCCGCACGCGCCTGTTCAATTTCGTAGATTGCGATTTCGGTTTCTGCTTCGATCTGCGGAAGTTTTGCCGTTGCAAGTGAAAGCGTCGCCTTTGTGGTAGCAGCAAGTGGCGTGTTCAGCACGTGATCCAGGCTCATATTGTTGAGCGTGCCATCGACCTGCAGAACACCCGAAGCGAGGCGCTCTACCGTTGCATAAGACCACTGAATCGTTCCACTGATTGCGCCGTCCTCACCTGTACCGACCCGCAGAGCCCCTTCTGCGATCAGCGCAGGATCGTTAATCCTGAATGATTCAACCGTTATCAGATTTGTTAACCACTTGCCGCGCAGCAAAACTTCAGGCGCCAGACCCGCAACTGCCCCGAGCTCAAGCTTGCCGAGCGCTACGCTCTTCAGATCCAGAGCAATCGGTAGGCCAGGCAACGAGACAGTTCCGCTGAAAGGTTCATCTGACGGCGGGTTTGTGTTGTTGTAACGCACCTGTGCGGCAGACGCGGAATCCACGACCACGGCATCCCCGACCAGCGACTTCCACAGGTCAACCGACAGGCTAAGATCATAAACATCCACCTCATGACCATCCTTGTCCCAACGCAAATGGTCGACATGTAATTCCTGAAACGCAGCACCCGACACATTTTCAAAGCTCAGCGCGCGGGCGGTTAAACTGCTCACCTGGTCAAGCGCCCAGGCCGCACCCGCAGAAGTACCCGCCACCCAGCCAATACCTGCTGCAAGCACCAGCAGAATGCTGACCAGCACCAGGAAACCGATTTTCAGAACGGTAATCAAAGGTCAGGACCAAGAGTGATGTGCAAACGGACGTTGCTGCCGTCGAGCGCGTAGGCAACATCTACCCGCAAGGGTCCGATTGGCGAATACCAGCGGGCACCCAGGCCGACACCGGTGCTGAAATCAGGGCTATCGTTAAAGGCCGACCCGCTGTCGACAAAACCCGCCATGGACCAGGAGGAAGTCAGGCTGTAATCAAGCTCACCGGAAAAAACCAGCAACCGGCTACCGCCCACCACATCGCCGTTCTCATCGCGGGGTCCAACCCGTTTGTAGTCGTAGCCACGGATGGAATTGTCACCTCCAGCAAAAAAACGAACCGACGGTGGCAGTTCGTCAAAATCGTTCTTGAAGGTAAACCCCGCTTCACCACGAAGCAGCACGCGAAGTCGGTCGGTAAGACCATATATCCATTTCGCGTTACCCCGCACCTGCAGAAAGTCAGCCTGCGACAGAAGTTTTTTCGATGCACCTTTTAAGGTGAGACCGAAACGGTGGCCATGCTGGAGCCGCGCCGGCGGATCTTTGATACTGGCGTAGTCAAGCGTGGTGCCCATGACCAGCAATTGTCGCGTATCGATCTGGTCACCGAGCACATAGTTTTCGTAGGTCAGATCCAGAAAGTCCGTTTCGATCCAGGACCAGCCTCGTTCGTATGTATGCCGGGCACCGAGCCGGTACAGGTCATTTACCACCGTATCGTTGTCTTCGTTGGTGTAACCGGTGTCAAACACAAACAGATCATCCTTCGGATCCTTGTGGGGAATGCTGTACTGGGCATTAACAGTGGAAAGAGATTTTGAGAGCAACACCCTGCCACTGGTCTTGTGGCCCCGGTCATTGCGCAACCGGTTTTCTGCCTCGCCTCGAACACGAAAACCGGTATCGGTGGCATAACCTGCACCAAAGTTGTAAGCCCAGCGTCTGGTTGGAGGAGACAGTTCAATTTTGATCGGCACACCGCCATCAACCAGATTCTGTCGATCCGCATCAATAAAAACACGATTGAAATAGTCGCTCGAGATCAGATCACGGCGCAGTCTCTCAAGCAGACGGCCGTCAAATGGATCACCTGTTTCAAACGGGATATAGGCATCAAACAGCTCTGGCCTCAGAACCGGATTAACCACTTCAACGACGCCGAAATGAGCCCGTGGGCCACTGGTTATGTGCAGGTAGACATTCGCCTTACCCGCGATCGGGTCTACATCGATGCGCTGTTGTGTAACTTCTGCGCTGAAGTACCCCAGAAGCTGGGCTGCTTCGAGCACCAGAAATTTTGCGCTTTCGTAGACTTCGTGATTGAGCCCCTGACCTGCCAGCGCGCGAAAATCCTGAAAGGGTGCCCCCAGATCGTTTTCATCTGCAAGGCCACCAGACACCTGCAGATCGACCTGATCAATGATCACCTGCGCACCGGCATCGATCCGGTAAACTGCCTTCCAGCAGGCTTCAGTTCCGCGCAGTGTCAAAACGGGTTCGACATACGCCGCGTAATAGCCAAATGCTTCAAGCGCTTCCAGCGCGGTCTGATCAGAGCCCCTGAACTGCCATCGAACCAGCCAGTCCGGTGCGTCACATTCCAGGTCTTTGAGGGTTGTCAGATGACCTATCACATTGCTTTCGAGATCAGCGCTCAGCCCTTCGACAATAATCTCGGTTCGTCCGCTAAGGGGCGCGATCACGAACAAACTGACAAACAGAATTTTTTTCACGAGACAACTACTTCGATCGGCGTGAATCACAGACACCGTCTGGCCTTATTTAAAACCTGGAGCCTTAAAACCGGAGGCTCAAAAGCGACCGGGGTTTTTCTCTATGAACTCAACCACCCGTTCCAGACCCAGCTTAAGCCGATCGTGAGACTGAGCAAAACAGAGTCTGAAATGACTGTCGTTGTCGGGACCGAAGGTATAGCCAGGAGCCAGGCCCACATCGGTTTCGCGCAAAATAGCTTCAACAAAGGCGAGACTGTCACGCAACCCATGAACACTGGGAAATGCATAGAAGGCTCCCGCTGGTGAGTGATATTCCACACCTGGATGGCCACCGAGCATCTGGTCAACTATGTCACGTCCAGCGCGATACTGCGCCTGCAACTGCCTGACGAACGGCTCCCCCTGTTCGAGAGCGGCAACCGCACCCATCTGGGCGAATACCGTCGCGCCGGTATTGAAGCACTCAGACAGCGCCGTCCACTGCACCACATGCTTCTTTGGCGTAACCACCCAGCCCAGCCGCCAACCGGTCATCGCCCAGGCTTTGGAAAAGCCGTTCACTACGATCAGCGGATCATCGTCCTGTGCGACGTTAAGGAACGACGGCGCCGCCACCGCGTCGAACAAGGTGCGGTGATAGACCTCGTCGGCAATGATCAGAATGCCATGTTCTCTGCAGTATTCGAGCAATCTCGTCTGGTCCGCCGCACCCATCATCCATCCGGTGGGATTGCACGGTGAGTTAACAAAAATGGCCCGGGTGTTCGGTTTGACTGCACTGATGATCTCGTCGACTTCAAGCTGCCAGCCGTTGTCGGTCAACTGCTGCCGCACATAGCCGACCTGCGCCCCGGTAACGCGAAAAACCGACGCAATATTCGGCCACACCGGGCTCACAATCAGGCCGTGATCGCCTCTGCCGAGGACCATCTGCGCGGCAATGGTGACGCCAAGCATGGCAGCGCCCGGCACGGTGATGCGATCCGGGTGAATATCCAGACAGTAGAGCCTGTCAAGATAGACTTTGAGCGCTTCGCGCAACTCCGGACGACCGCGCGTGTGGGTATAGAACGTCTGACCCTCATCGAGGGCCTTTTTACTGGCATTGCAGATGAAATCCGGCGTGACCACGTCCCCTTCGCCAAACCACAGAGGAATCACTGCGGGGTCATGCATCCGCTTGAAGGCGACCTGGGTGATGCCGTTCTGGCGCAGTTGCTCGATTTCATCCTTAAATGGCAACATTATTTACAAAATCCTTTAGCCGAGCCGCTGAAAAGCGGATACTTCACCGTACAACACCGTACATCCATGAGTGTGCGGCGAACGAGGGGGCAGGCATGACACTGAGGGCGGTTGTATTCGGGCTGGTGCTCGGAACGGTGCTGGTGACCGCAAGGGTCATCGCCGACGAATACTGGGGGCACCGTATTACGGTTCGAACCGATGTTGCCTATGGCACGGAACCGGATCAGACGCTGGATGCTTACCTTCAGGGCACCCCCGAAGGCGAACCGCTCTGGTTCAGCCTGACCGGCAAGAAGCCCACTGTGGTCTGGATTCATGGCGGCGGCTGGCTGCGGGGTGACAAGGGCGCGCAACTCCCCTGGATTGCACATTACCTGGAACGTGGCTACAACGCCGTGAGCCTCAACTACCGGCAAGGCCCGGATACCGCTCTACAGGCGGTCGATGACGTATTGTGCGCCTACAAATGGCTCACCGAAGAAGCCACCGACATGGGCATTGATCCCGCCAGCATGATCGTCGCCGGTGCATCCGCAGGTGGCCATCTGGCTTTGCTGGTGGGGCTTTTAAACGCCAGTGGCGATCACCCGTGCAAAACTCCGACGCCGCCAGTTGCGGTGATCAACTGGTTCGGGATTACCGACATCGCGGCGGTCGAAACCTACCTCAGTGAGGAACGTCCGCAGGGTAACTACGCTCGCGAGTGGGTGGGTACGCCACAACGCCTGCCAGAAATTGCCAGACGCTTTTCCCCCTTGTTGCTGGTAGACGACGACACACCGCCCATCATTACCATCCACGGCACAAGCGACACCGTTGTTCCTTTTGCGCAGGCCGAAGCACTGCATCAGACGTTGACGTCGCACAATCGCCTGGTCAGCCTTTCGGGAGGGAATCATGGGGGCTTCACCGATGCGCAGTTCGAAACCGCCTACCAGGCCATCTTCGCCTTTCTGGACGACCTGTAACGCATGCGCTGGATCAAACGAATGCTCTGGTTGATCGCAATCCTCATCGTTGGCGTGGTGCTGGTGTTCTGGCTCGGGGCAACCACCTCCTATGATCGCGATCTCAAGCACACGCAGCTGACCGCAGCCCTGCCTTCGTTCAACGAGCGTGGCACGGCACAGCTGGTTCGGATCATTGTGGATGGTCGTGAATTTCGCGCCAGGATCAGTGGTTTCGATCACCCGGCACCAAAGGGTGATCTGATCCTGCTGCACGGTTTTCCTGAAACCTCGGCAATGTGGTCGCCTCTGCTCGAGGCCGCGGGTGCTGCTGGTTATCGGAGCGTGGCGTTTGACCAGCGTGGCTACAGCCCCGGTGCACGCCCTGCCGCGGTCTCAGAGTATGTTGTAGGCAACCTCGGCCAGGATGTGCTGGATGTGGCGGATGCAGTGGGTTTCAAGGATTTTCACCTGGTCGGTCACGACTGGGGATCCGGTGTGGGCTGGCATCTGGTCACAGCCCGGCCACAGCGTCTGAAGAGCTGGACATCCCTGTCCATCCCCCATATCGCCGCCTTTGGCGCGGCGATCAGCGAAGACCCGGATCAACGCCGCAAGAGCAGTTACATGCTCCTTTTCCGCACGCCGGTTGTGGCCGAATGGCTGTTTGCCTTCAACCGTTTCGCCCTCATGCGCAAGGCCATGTACAACGACCACACCCAGGCCCAGCGCGACGAATACCTGCAGGTGATGGCAGAACCCGGCGCACTGACCGCTGCGCTCAACTGGTACCGGGCACCCATGAGCCTGCAACCGGACGAGCAGGTCTCACCTGACGTGGATCTGCCGGTGCTGTTCATCTGGGGCAAGAACGATCCGGCGGTCGGTTCCTGGGCGGTTGAGGCGCAACGCCAGTACATGAAAGGGCCCTTCACCGAGATCGAACTCGATACCGGTCACTGGATCATGGAGACGACGCCTGAAACCGCAGTGGCCGCTATCGTGAGGCATTTGGACTCTATATAATTCGCGGTTTACGCAAATATCTTACCTATTGGAGGGTTGTCGTGTCCCGTTGGATTACGTTGATAATCGCGACGCTGCTTGCCAGTACGCTAGCCAGCACAGTTTCTGCTTCCCGTGTAGAGGATTTCGTTCTGATCGACCAGAACGGCCGCGCACACGAACTTTACTACCACAAGAATGCCAGCGCCGTAGTGCTGGTCGCCCAGGGCAACGGTTGCGCTGCAGTGGACAGCACGGTTGAACAACTCAAAGCGCTGCGCACCCAGTATGCCGACAAAGGCGTTCAGTTCCTGATGATCAACTCAAGCGCTGATCAGGATCGCGCTGCAATCCGCGCCGAAGCGCAAGCCAAGGGCATCGACTTCGCCATTCTGGATGACAGTACCCAGCTCATCGGCGAAGGTCTCAATCTGACCACCGCCGGCGAAGTTCTGGTGATCAATCCCAAGTCCTGGGATCTTGCCTACCGTGGCGACATCAGCAAAGCGGGCGATGCACTCGCCGCAGTGATTGCGGGTAAAGCACCCGCTGTGGCGCAAGCCGCCACCAAAGGCTGCGCTGTTGAACTCAGCGCAAACGATGCCGACCACAGTCAGATCAGCTATTCCAAAACCATCGCCCCGATCCTGCTGGAAAAGTGCGCCGCCTGTCATGCCCCCGGCGGTATTGGTCCGTGGGCGATGACCGACTACAACATGGTTCGCGGTTTTGCCCCCATGATCCGCGAAGTGGTGCGGACCAAGCGCATGCCTCCGTGGCACGCTGATCCGACCATTGGAACCTGGAAACACGACAAATCACTATCGATTGCACAGACCCGCGACCTGATCCACTGGATTGAAGCCGGTGCGCCGCGTGGTGAAGGCGAAGACGTTCTGGCCACACAACCCGTGCAGTACGTGCAATGGCCGCTCGGCGAGCCGGACCTGGTCATCAATGTACCGGCATTTGAAGTTCCCGCCACCGGTGTTGTCGACTATCAATTCCCTGAAGTAGCGAATCCTCTGGACCACGATGTATGGGTCACTGCCGCCACCGTGGTTCCGGGCGAACGTCCGGTTGTGCACCACGTTCTGATGGGCTCCATTGAGCAGGATGCCACACAGCGCGAAGGTGTGTTCGATAACTACATCATCGGCTACGCTCCCGGCAACGAATCTGCGCTGATGCCTACCGGCACCGGTGTGCTGGTCAAGAAAGGCGGCAAGTTCCTGATTCAGATGCATTACACAACTTCCGGTAAGGCAGCTGTAGACAATACTCAGGTGGGGCTGTACTTCTCTGACGAGCCACCGCAGAACTACCTGCGTAACCAGGTGGTGTTGAGCCCCAGAATTCAGATTCAGCCGCATGATCCTGCCCATGTGGAGCAGGCTTATGTGGAGTTCTATGACGACGCTCAGATCCACTCGCTGGTGGCGCACTCGCACTACCGCGGCATCGCGTCTGACTTCGTTCTGCACTACCCGGACGGATCTGAAGAGACCATTCTGTCGGTACCCAACTATGACTTTAACTGGCAGCAGACTTACGAGTTCGTCGAGCCTAAGAACGTCCCGGCTGGTTCCAAGCTGGTTCATCGGACCCGCTACGACAACTCGGCTAACAATCCGAACAACCCCGACCCGGGACGGACCGTTCCCTGGGGCCTGCAGTCGTGGGACGAAATGCTGTATGGCAACGTGAGCTTTAGCTGGGTGAATGAATCGTCTGACAACCCGATCCACGACAACGGCAAAGCGGACACTGCCCAGTTCATCGGTTTCATGGACAAAGACATGGACGGCAAGCTGGTGTGGGAAGAATTGCCTGAGCGTATGCAGAAAGGCCTGGTTCAATACTTCAAGATGGTCGACCAGAACGGTGACGGCGGCCTTGATCTGAACGAGTTCATGTTTCTGAACAAGATGCGCGCACAACAGCAACAACAGGGTGCTGGTGCCCGCTGACCTCAGGTCAAAGCAACTGGAAAAAACCGCCGACACCGGCGGTTTTTTTGCCCGGCTAGTCGAAGCTGGTTGGCAACTCGCGGTTACGGTTGTGCAGGTCCAGCAACTCGATGTCGGCTGGCAGGGTGCGGCCGCGACTGAGTTCCGGCAGATCATCGAGACCAAAAAAGTCTGCTTCGGCAATTTCTGAATCGTCGCGTTCCGCAATCAGTTTCCGAAGCTCGGTGGGTGGTGGTTGCGTCAGATCACACAGGAACAGCATCTTATACACACCCTGAAGCATCGGGTTAGCGTAGGGGTGTCTGTTGCGGTCCTTGACAGCAACCAGCTTAACCGCCGTGACCTTACATCCCGCCTCTTCTTCGGTCTCGCGTTCTGCGGCTTGAGATGCGGCATCGGTCTGATCAGCCCAGCCACCGGGCAGACTCCAGCAACCATCTGCTTTTTCCCGAACCAGCAGAACGCGACCGTTCTGAAATACGCCAGCGCGGATGTCGACTTTGGGTGTTGGATAACCGGTATCGAAATCAAATGCCTCGGTAATTTTAACCGGCGGTGCATCCACCAGGTCACTCAGCATGCCATCGACCAGCTGCGCAAGTTCGTCAAAACGTTGGCGATCGAACGGATCTTTCGTGTACGTCTGCCCGGTTTGAGCAATCGCTCTTAGCCTGAGTAGCCGCGTCAGCCAGACACTCATTCCAAGGCAGACCGCACATCCGCCAGACGTTCGATGCAGGCAAGCGCTTCGCTCTGATCGCTCGTGAGGTTACGAACAATCACATCGGTGTAACCCAGATCGGCGAGCTGTTGGATCTGGTCCGCGACTTCGTTAACGGAGCCGTACACCAGAGCTTGCGGATTCATTCCCCGGTATCCACGATCAATGTATGGCTGCACAACGGATCTGGCTTGTGCACTGCTCAATCCGACATAGATATCCTTGCGGATGGCTACCGCTGCTGGCGCACGATTGTGTTCTGCACAAGCCTGTTGAAAATGATTCAAGCTGTCGCGGGCCTGATCCAAGGTAAGCCCCGGCGAGGCTAACCAGCCTTCAGCTACGCGTGCCGCACGATTGATCGCAGCGGGTGCACTGGCCCCCACCCAGACCTCAACCGGATCAGCAGGGAGCGGGGAAATTCTTGCCTCGTTGATTTGCCAGAAACGATCTTCGCTTACCGTTTCTCCGCGCCACAGCCGACGCATGATGTCCAACGAGTCAGTAAGCATCTGCGCGCCATCGCGCAAAGGCATGCCCATAGCACGGCGTTGATGCAGATCACCGATCGCACACTGCAGAATGAACCGTCCCTGCATGATCGCAGCAAGCGTTGCGATCTGTTCCGCCAGCAACACCGGATGCCACAGAGGCAACAGATACAGCGCTCCGGCCGGTTGATCATTCCACTCTGCCAGCATGCGGCCCAGAATTGCCGTGTTCTGATAGTAAGGTGTCGGCGTCACGTGATGATCGCCAATAAAAAGCGAGGTCAGTCCCGCACTCGCGGCAGTCGCTGCACGTTCGACCATGTTCCGCGCACCTTCGCGCGGATCATCGACGCGATGAGCGGACGTGACAGATATCCCTATTCGCATGTGTATCTCCTGAGCAAAGTGCCTGGGGTCCGCGTAAAGTGCCAGATTTTTGGGGTCGGGGTAAAGTGCCAGACAATCGAATCTGCGATCTTCAGGTGATCCGCGCTGACATCACCACCTTGCGTGTCGATGCAATTGTTAACGCAGCAAACGAAACGCTCCTCGGTGGCGGCGGTGTCGA
>JAQBYL010000048.1 GCA_027622495.1 Pseudomonadota bacterium | reverse complement strand
ACGGCTTTTCCCGGTCCGAAATCGGTAAATAGTTCGATCTATAAATTGACTCGGTCAAACTTACAAAACCCTACATATAGGGTTTTGAACCGGAGAACACACAAGATAATGCGCTGTATAGGACATTGCAAGGAATTACCTGTGGATAACCTGTGGATCGTTGAGATTAAATTCAGCAGCCCGTGAGCCGGTCCCTGAAAGGTCTCCCGGAGGACCTTTTCAAGGTCGTTGAACTCGCCATTTTTGATGGATTTCGTTAGCGTCTAAGCCTGTTCGCTTTCAATCGGTTTCACCTATGTCTCACATCCTCGCCATCGACCAGGGCACCTCGAGTTCCCGCGCCCTTGTGTTCAACCTCGATGGCCGACTCGAAGGCGTCAGTCAGCTCGACTTCGACAACCTGTTTCCCGCTGACGGCTGGGTGGAACAGGATCCCGAAGTGCTCTGGTCCACAACGCTCGCGGTGTGTCGCGGTGCGCTTGAAGATGCCGGGGTCAGGGCCTCATCACTCACTGCGATCGGGATCACCAACCAGCGCGAGACGACGCTGTTGTGGGATGCCGAAACGGGTGAGTGCGTACACAACGCGATCATCTGGCAGGACCGGCGTACCGTTGGCATCTGCAACCGAATGCGTAGCGAGGGGCTGCTCGAGCACATCCGTAAACGCACGGGGCTCTTGATCGATCCCTACTTTTCTGCAACCAAACTTGCCTGGCTGCTGGAGCAGGACAGCGATCTGCGCGCTCGGGCGCAGGCCGGTAAACTGCGTTTTGGCACAGTCGATACGTTTTTGATCTGGCGCCTTACCGGGGGTAAACGCCATCTGACCGACGCGACCAATGCTTCGCGCACCATGCTGTTTGACATCCACCAGCAGTGTTGGGATGAGACTCTGCTGCAGGCACTTAGGATACCGCGCAGTCTGCTGCCGGAAGTGGTCGACTCTGCCGGTGACTTCGGCAGTCTGGAAGAACACTGGCTGGGTGCCAGCGTACCGATCCTTGGCGTGGCTGGCGATCAGCAGGCGGCCATGATCGGTCAGGGTTGTTTCACACAGGGCATGACCAAGAGCACTTACGGGACCGGTTGTTTCGTAATGACCAACACGGGAACCCAGGCGCTGCTACCGCAGCAGGACCTGCTCGCTACGGTGGGCTATCGGATTGATGGGGTGCCGACCTATGCGCTGGAAGGGAGTATTTTCGCGGCAGGGGTCGCGGTGAAGTGGTTGCGCGATCAACTGGGTCTGATTGAACAGGCCGGCGAAACCGAGCTGCTGGCCGGTCAGAACGGTGTCGACACGGGTGGTGTGTATGTCATCCCGGCATTCACTGGTCTGGGTGCGCCACACTGGAATCCGGATGTGCGCGGAATGATCACCGGTCTGACCTTGAACTCAGGACGTGCGCAGATCGTGACCGCGACACTTCAGTCAGTGGTGTACCAGACCAGTGAACTGGTTCAGGCCATGCAGGCGGAAGGGGCATCGATCACCCGCTTGCGGGTCGACGGCGGCATGTCAGCCAACAACTGGCTGTGCCAGTTTCTGGCCGACATCCTTAACGTGCCGGTGGATCGACCGGAAATGATCGAAACCACCGCCCTGGGTGCCGCAACTCTGGCAGCACTTGCGTCGGGTCACTTTTCAAGCCTCGCCGAAAGCGCCCGCTTATGGCGTCTGGATCGCCAGTTCGAGGTGAATATGCAGGCCAGTCAGCGCCAGATGTTGCTGGCCGGCTGGCAGCGTGCGGTCGCCCAGGCGTTGAATATCCGCTGACCTGCCACCCACAAAACCCTTACATCCCGCGACGGACAAGGCGCCGAGTGCACGTCTACACTTGAAGGTCTGAAGTTGTCTCGATCTTAGGGTTGTACCGTGTCAGTCAGCGTTCCCATCACTGCGAGTGTCGAGGGCCGCAAAACAATGGTTTTTGCGGCGTTGGTCGCATTTGTGCTGCTGGCCGCAGGGTTTTACTACAACGCCTCGGATGCTAATACTGAAGGTACCCTTCTGATCCTCGTGTGTGTGTGGCTGGTCGGGTTTCTGGCGACTCTGATTGCGCCAGATGCAGCGGATGATCGATTGATGCTGACCCGTGTGGTGTGGGGTAACAGCGGCGCGGTTGCAATCTCCATGCTTGCGCCTGACGTGGTGCGGATCCTGTTGCTGAGTCTGCCTCTGTTCGGGGTTCTGTACGCGGCACTTCAACTCAAGGCTTCGCAACTCATGGTGGTAACCGGTGCGACCGTGGTCAGCTACCTGATCTGTGCGATGGCGTCGTATGTACCGGGCATCAGCGAGCTTGAAACGGAGCTCGGGTTTGCCGGTGTCTTTGCCGTGCTCACCCTGGGTATGCACATGATGGCGGTGGAGGTCGTTCGGATCCGCCGTGCAGATCGGCAACGCACCGAGCAGCTGAACGAGGTGCTGCAGCAGGTCAGCAATCTGGCCATGCGCGACGATCTGACCGGTCTTTACAATCGACGCTATCTGCAGGATGTACTCACGCGGCAGAAAGCGCTCGGTGACCGGGGGCAGATGGATTTCACTGTGTGCTTTTGTGATCTCGATCTGTTCAAGCGGGTCAACGACTGTTTCGGCCACAGCGAAGGTGACCGCGTGTTGCACCGGTTTGCCTGTCTCGCCGAAGACGCGGTGCGGTCGGTTGATGTGGTGGCACGCTGGGGGGGCGAAGAATTTCTGCTGGTGCTGGTCGGCGCCAATGCTGAAGTGGCGGCCAGGGTGGCTGACCGGTTGCGCTGCCAGACCAGTGCCATGAGTGTGGGGTCTGATCCGAAATTTGTGCTCACTGTGTCCATCGGGGTTGCAAGTTTCGAGCCTGGTGAGTCTATCGAGCGTCTCATTGCGCGCGCAGATCACGCTCTCTACCGGGCGAAGAGCCTGGGACGTGACAGGGTTCTCATCACGCAGTGAGAGGGCGTTCGTGACCCGCACCAGAAGATGCGTTATGGTCGTAAGGATTGGCCAAGGACGCTAAAGTTGAACCGCAGGCAGTTCACCCGGCACGCGATTTCCCTCTCTGCATTGATGCATCCCCAACAGGGGCGCTCATGGCTTTGTTCGGTTCGGGATTTCTGTGAACACGGCATGTTGTTGAGCGGTATGGGTCGCTCGCTCGACATGAGTCTGGGCAATCCGGAGGGCGAAGAAGTTGCCCTGCATTTTTCCGTTGCCACCCCTTCCGGGCATGAACATTTCCGCACAGTCGCAAGGATTGCCCGGGTTCTGGATTCCGGCAATGGTGTCGGCGTGGTATTCGCCGATGGCCTCGACGAACGGGCCTTCGATGCGCTTCTCAAGTTTGCGGTGGCTTCCGGCAGTGCCGTCATTGAAGAAGATGACACGGTCGACGCCGAAGGCGATGCATTTCTGGATGGGGCAGCTGGTTTTGATCAAGTCGCCGATGATGAGGGCGATGCTCAGGACGCTCGAGGAGAGGCTCATCGTGTAGGGGCGGATGACGATTCGATGCTCTCACGGTCGGCGGACGCCACGGTGTCAGATCCACAGAAATCCTCATCTCAACCCCGCTCACCTGCGGCTGCAGATATAAAAGCGCAGAAACCCCCAGCAACGCGCGATAAGCCAGGGACGATTGAACAGGCCCTTCGCGACCGTCGAATCAGTGCACAGGCAGGTGAACAGGTTCGCGCAAAGATATCCGATCTCGCCGGGGTTTTTGTCGGCAATCTTGGTGAACGTTTTTTCGATGCTGTGCTTGATGCGTTATTGATCAAGGCCCGCGATGCTGGAACGAATTCGATCCAGGTCATGTACTTCGAGGGTCTTGACCAGCTTGAAAAAGGTCAGGAACAGATCTGCGCCTACCTCAAGTCTGAAGTCGACCGTCAGGTTAAGAACATCACTGACCTCGAGGAAGTGCTGGAGAAACGCAAGCGTCGCGAGACTGGCAGTTCCAAAAAGCTCGAACTGGTGGACACCGAACAGTTCGAAGACTGGCTGGCGGTAGCCGAATTGATTTCAAAAACGGAAAACCGCCACCGCGACACCCTGTTTGACCTGCGTGCGCAGATGGGGTTGATCGCAAAACCCTGGAGCCATAAGGACGCCAACCCGATTGGCCCCGCGGTGCTCGGATGGGCTTTTGACGACAGCCTGAAGAACCTGGATTTTTCGCGACAGGTCAAGCTCGACATATACAAGGCATTTGAAGAAACGCTGATCGCCATGCTCGGTCGTTTTTACCAGGAGGTGAATGCCCTGTTTGCCGAAAGTGGTGATTTCCCGTCGCTTGCAGAACTGCGCAATAAACTTAAAGAGCGGACCGTTGTGCGGAGCCGCTCAGGCAGCGCACTCAATCCCCGTGCCTATCAGGAGATGGACAGTAGCCTGCGCGAAGCGACCATGGCTGCCGATGGAGCGGTATCGCGCGCCGGACGGGTGGACCACAATCCATTCGTCGAACCGTCCCAAGGTCACATGTATGACTCTGCACGGGAAATCTTAGGCCTCACCCGACAGACGCGCCTTCTAACCGGTGGGCACGTGGAGGAGATGCTTGCGCCCCCGCAAGCTGCGGATCATCAGACTTTCAGTTCGGATGAAATCGTTGCGGCCATCTCTTCTGTCGAGCAGGAACTGGGTGATGCGCCGCTCTCCGATACCCGTCTGAAAAGCCGCCTGTTCGAAACGCTCAGGCAACGGCACGGTGCCGGTAAGGGTTTTCGGGAGCAGGATTTCGACAACCTTCAGGTGATGGAATCGCTGATTGACGCCATCCGTGTTGACCGCTTTCTGACCGATGGGATCCGCGAGTGGGTCCAACGTCTTGAAACCACCTTGAATAAGCTAGCCGCCAGGGATCCGGGCTTCCTCAACCAGGACAGCCATGAGCCGCACAGTGCGGTCATGATGCTCAATCAGCTGGCCAGACTCGGCAACAGCCGCGATGTTCGCGAAGGGGTTGATCGTGAAGTCGGCCGCCAGGTGGATGAACTGCTGCAGCGGGTAGTGCAGAACTACGACAAAAACCCGTCGATTTTTGCCGAGGCAGTCAGCGAGCTGAATCCGCTGATCGACAAACAGTCGCGGGTTTATCGTGGCAATATCGAACGGACCGTCAGGGCAAGTGAAGGTCAGCAGAAGCTGGCGCGCGCGCGCCGTGATGTTCTGCAGCAGATGGTGCCGTGTCTGGCTGATCGTGACGTTCCAGATCTGCTGCTCGAGATGCTGAATCCGGGTTGGCGTAATCTGCTGGTGCATGCCCATCTGCGGCACGGTGTAACCAGCAACGAATGGCGTGACGGCCTGGGTCTGGTCGACCAGGTCCATGACCAGTTGACCGGTGATATCGACAAGGACAATGAAGCCTTTGTTGAACCGGAAGCATTGCTTAAACGGGTGATCGACGGTTTGAACGGGATTTCCTTCGATCCGAGCAAACGAACGCCGCTGATCATGCGTCTGGCGGAGTCGCTCATCGGTGATACGGGCGGTGCGCGGCCGCCGCTGCGGATGACCCACGTTGCCAGCGACGGTGTAGCCGCTGCGCTGGGTCTTGATGGGTTGCTCCCCGAACTCGATCCGTCAATCGAAAGTGAAGATGAAGATGTTCGCAGCAGCTGGGCCAATGCTGTGGAGCGTGCCAGACGGGTGCGTGTGGGTGAATGGCTGGCAACCAGCGACGCCCAGGGACGACCGTTGATTCTGACAGTGGCTTTTGTCGGCGATCACTTCAGCTCCTTTGTGCTGGTTAATCGAAAAGGCATCAAGACACGTGAGCTGGAACTGAAAGAACTGGCCGACGGTCTGTTCGAGGGCCGCATCACCCTGCTCGATGACTACGACATACCGCTGATGGACCGTGCATCACAGCGGATGCTCGAAAACATGCACAACCAGCTGGCGTTCCAGGCCACCCATGACGATCTGACCGGTCTCATGAACAGAAAAGAATTTGAACGGACGATCGAACGATCATTGGCGGTCGCCCGTGTAGAAAGCGTTCAGCATGCACTTTTGTACCAGGATATCGATCAATTCAAGGTCATCAATAACACCAGTGGGCACACGGCCGGTGACGAATTGCTGCGCGGTTTCGGCGAAATCATCGAACGGCAGCTGACCGGTTGCGATATCGAAGTGGCTCGGCTGGGCGGTGATGAGTTTGGTGTGCTGTTGCGGAATGTAAAAACCCCGGATGCACGCACTCTGGCAGACAAGGTCCTCAAAGGTGTTCGTGCGGAGCAATTCACCTGGGAGGGTCGCAAGTACAATCTGAGCGTCAGCATGGGTCTGGTGTTCGTTGACCGCACCACCGACAGCGTAGACGAACTCATGCAGTTTGCCGACGAAGCCTGCTACACAGCCAAAGACGCCGGCCGCAACCGTCTGCAGGAATACGAACCCGGTGACACCGAGATGATGCAGCGTCACGGGGTCATGGAGTGGGTGACGCAGCTCGATCGCGCTCTTGAGGAGGATCGCCTGATCCTGAACTGCCAGCGTATTGTGCCGCTTAACGACAAAACCACAACGCACCTCGATACGCACTATGAAATTCTGCTGACGATGCGCGACGAGTTAGGCGACATCATGCCACCAACAGACTTCATCAATGCTGCAGAAACCTATCAGCGGATATCGTTTATTGACCGCTGGGTGATTGAGCAGGTCCTGACCTGGATGGCTGCGAACCGCGAAAGCCTCGATCGATTTGGTGGTTTTTCGATCAACGTATCGGGGCATTCGATCAACGACGAGACTTTCGCGGACTTCGTGCTGGAACAGTTCACACGAACCCAGGCGCCTACCAGCAAAGTCTGTTTCGAAATAACCGAAACGGCGACCATTGCCAACCTGGACAATGCAATCGACTTCATGAACCGGATGAAGATCATTGGCTGCCGGTTCTCACTCGACGATTTCGGGACCGGGCTTTCGTCGTATTCGTACCTGCGCAGTCTGCCGGTGGATTACGTCAAAATTGATGGCGTCTTCGTCAAAGACATCGCCACTAACCCGAGTGATTTTGCGGTGGTCAAATCGATCAATGAGATCGGTCACTACATGGGCAAGCAGACGATTGCGGAGTACGTGGAGACCAGTGAAATTCTTAACAGCCTGAAAGAGATCGGTGTGGACTTCGCACAGGGTTACCAGGTCGGTAAGCCCCATGTTCTGTCTGAGCTCGGAGTTCGTCTGCGGGCGGCCAACAGCCGGTAGAGACGTATGTATTCGGTTGCCCGTTATCGGAGCAGCAGAAATTCCAGCAATGCTTTCTGACTGTGTAAACGATTCCCCGCTTCCTGCCAGACAACCGATCGAGGATCATCCAGCACCGTTTCGTTCACCTCTTCGCCACGATGAGCCGGCAGGCAATGCATAAAGAGCGTATCGCTCCTGGCGAAATCGAGCAGTGTCTCGCTGACCTGGTAGTCGGCGAAGGTGGCGCGGCGATCGCGTTCCTGACCTTCGTGACCCATGGATGACCAGACATCGGTCACAACCAGATCGGCGTTCTCGACAGCCTCTCTTGCAGTCTCGACGAGATTTGCGTTGTTGGTGCTTGCCAGGATCTGCGCGTCGGGTTGATAGTCTTCCGGGCAGGCAATCTTCAGATTGAAGTTCCACTGGTTAGACGCATTGATGTACGTATGGCACATGTTGTAGCCATCCCCGACGAACGCCACTGTCTTACCCTGGATCGGTCCGCGCATTTCTTCGAACGTCTGCACATCGGCGAGAAGCTGGCAGGGGTGCTGCCTTGCGGTCATACCATTGATGACCGGGATGCTCGCGTTGCGGGCAAACTCCTCCACGTCAGCCTGTTCCAGGGTCCTGATCAGCACCACATCGACCATGGTCGACAATACCCGGGCTGCATCACTGATGGATTCGCCGCGACCGAACTGTGTGTCCTGCGTGCCCAGAAATATTGCGTGGCCGCCGAGTTGGTGCATTCCAACCTCGAAGGAAACGCGGGTTCGGGTACTGTTGAGTTGCAGGACCATGGCTGCGGTTCGACCTTTGAGCGGCTGGTGGAGCTCGCCGTTCAGGGTTTTGGCTTTGAGAACCCGGGCGCGGTCGATCAGACCGACAAGCTCTTCAGGGGATGCGTCCAGCAGACTCAGAAAGTCTCTTTTGGTCGGTTGAGGTGCCATGTTTCAACCGTTGATCAACGCTGTAACTTTCATCACCAGTTCATCTGCTTCGGCATCGGTCAGATTCAGTGGCGGCAGCAAACGGACGACACAGTCATTGGCGACGTTGATCAATATGCCGGCATCGAGGCCTTTACCGACCAGATCAGGGCAGGGTTCGTTCATTTCTACAGCCAGCATCAGGCCTTTGCCGCGAATTTCGCGCACGCCGTTATTCCCGGCAAGCCCCTCTTTGAGACCTTTGAGAATACGATCGCCAAGATCTGCCGCCCGCCCAAACAATCCTTCGTTGACGAGGGTATCGAGGACCGCATGAGCGGCAGCGCAGGCGAGAAGGTTGCCGCCGAAGGTGGAACCGTGATGGCCGGGCTGAAAGAGATCAGCAGCTGCACCACGGGCAAGGCAGGCACCGATGGGAACACCATTGCCCAATCCTTTGGCGGTGGTGACCACGTCCGGCAGGATGCCAGTGTGCTGATAGGCAAAGTACTTACCTGTGCGGCCGTTGCCGGTCTGCACTTCGTCCAGAATCATGAGCCAACCCCTGGCATCACACAGTGCTCTGACCTTCTGCAGATAGTCGTCGGCTGGAATATTGATCCCGCTTTCGCCCTGCACGGGTTCGATCATCACTGCCACTACATCGGCGTTGTTTTCACCGATTTTGGTCAGCGTATCGACGTCGTTGTAGGGGGCGCGTACAAAGCCGCTCAACAGCGGCTCGAAACCAGCCTGAACTTTGCGGTTGCCGGTGGCCGTCAGGGTCGCCATGGTGCGGCCGTGAAAACTCTGATCGGCGGCGATGATAGCGGGCCGGGCGATGTTCCGGGTTCGGCCGTGCAGGCGCGCAATCTTGATTGCAGCTTCGTTTGCCTCGGCGCCGGAATTGGCAAAAAACACCCGATCCATGCCAGACATCGAACACAGACGCTCAGCCAATGCAGCCTGGAGAGGGATCTGGTAAAGATTCGATGTATGAATCAGGGCCGCTGCCTGATTGCTGATGGCTTTCGTGACGGCAGGGTGGGCGTGGCCCAGACCACAGACCGCAAGGCCGGTCAGCGCGTCCAGATAGCGTTTGCCGTCGGTGTCCTCCAGATAGGCGCCCTGGCCGCGGGCGAAGGCAACCGGCAGACGCCGGTAGGTTTGCATCAGATTGTCGGTCATGGCTGCTACCGCTTTATTTAAAAGTTTGGCTTCCCTAAACGAAAACAGGCAGCCGCTGCTGCCTGGAGTAAGGGCGGGATGCTACTTGAATGGGGTTATAAGATCAATGCTCCAGTGCCCGTTCGAGACGAGCGAGACCGGCCTCAAGGAGCGAGATGGGGCAGCCGAAGTTCAGCCGGATGTGGCCGTCCTGGCCGAATTGTGCACCGAGCGACAGACCCAGGCCATGTTCCTCAAAGTAGCTGGCAGGGTTGGTAAGGCGCAGATCCGAAACGTCGATCCAGGCCAGATAAGTCGCCTGTACCGGGTTCATGCGGCTGCCGGCCGCTTTCAGAACCGCGGCGTGATTGTTGCGCAGGTAGGTGAGGAGACGTTCCAGCCATGGCGAGGTGTCGAGATAGGCGGCCTGGCTTGCAGCAAACGAAAGTGGACCGATACCGCTCAGTAAGCCTGAATCGGCGGCTTCAAACCTGCGACGGATGGCGGGATTCGGTATCACCGCCACCGCACAGCTCAAGCCCGCTATGTTGTAGGTTTTGGTGGCCGCATACAGGGTGATGGAGCGGTTGGCGATCTCAGGATTCAGGCTCGCGATGGGAATGTGCCGGGACTCACGATCAAGAATGAGTTCGCAATGAATTTCATCGCTCAGCACCACCAGATCATGACGTACGCAGAAGTCGGCAAGCTCTGTGAGTTCCTGCCGCGTATAAACCCGACCGGTGGGGTTCTGCGGGTTGCAGATCGCGATCATGGTCGTGGTGTCATCCACATAGTGTTCCAGCGCGTCGAAGTCCATGACCCATTGACCGGAGGAGGAATCACGAACCAGCGGCACGCATTGGGCCCGTTGACCGGAATTTTTTGAAAGGCCCAGGAACGGGTGATACACCGGGGCAGGCAGCAGGATCGATCCACCAGGCTTCGCCAGCGCCCGTGCCGCCAGATTCAGGCCTGGCACAACCCCTGGCAGCCAGACCAGGCTGGATTGATCAACCGACCAGAGGTAGGTGCGCTTAAGCCAGGCCAGAAAGCCATCGTTGAGCGCTTGCGGGGGTTGTGTGTAGCCGAGCACGCCATGGGCCAGGCGTTCCCGCACCGCCTGAAGAATGAAATCTGGCGCTTCGAAATCCATGTCAGCCACCCAGAATGGCAGGATGTCCCGGCCCGAGTAGCGGTCCCATTTGGTGCTGGAGGTATTCGTGCGATCAATGACTTTGTCAAAACTGCTCATCGGGGCGTTGTGTGCTTCCATGGATCTCAAGGTACAATGCTGACCAGTTTTTTAAAAACCGTAAAGGTTCTGACATGAGCGAAGCCGTCAACGGCAACCCGGAAGTAGTTGCCACCATACGCGATCAGATTGAAAGCAACCCGATCCTGCTGTACATGAAAGGCTCGCCCCAGGCTCCGCAATGCGGTTTCTCCGCTCAGAGTGTGCAATGCCTCATCTCCTGCGGTGAGCGATTTGCCTATGTCGACATCCTGTCCAACCCGGAAATCCGCGCAACGCTGCCTGGCTACGCCAACTGGCCGACCTTCCCGCAGTTGTATATTGAAGGTGAGCTGATCGGTGGCTGCGATATCATCACCGAGATGTTTGAAAGTGGCGAGCTCAGCACGCTGATCAAAGACGCGGCGAGTCGAACCGCAGACTGAGCGTCACCCTTCAATCGTCGCTGTCGAACTCAGGGAGCGGTCCCCAGGCATTGACGATGTGACAGAACACGTCAGCGGTCCGCTCGGCGTCGTACAGCGCGCCGTGTGCACGATCTGCATCGAACTCAATCCCAGCCCGCTTGCAGATTTCACTGAGCACGGTGTGCCCATAGGTTACAGCGGCGAGGGAGGCGGTATCGATGAAGCTGAAGGGATGAAACGGGTCCCGTTTAACCGAAGTCCGATCCACCATGGTGTGTAGAAACTGCTGATCGAAGGCCGCATTGTGCGCCACCATGATCGCTCGCTGGCAGCTGTGCCGTTTGACGTTGGCCCGCACCTTGCTGAAGAAGTCCCTCAACATTTCGATTTCGCTCACCGCCCCGCGGGCCGGGTCGGTTGGGTCAATCCCTGTGATCTTCAGCGAAGCCGGGTCGAGCAGACCGCCCGCATAAGGCTCCACCGACCAGACCCAGCGGTCTTCGATGATCAGCCGATCATGATGCCAGTTTAATGAGATAGCGCCGAGTTCAAGGACTGCGTGTGAGCCGGCGTCGAAACCGCCGGTTTCGATATCGATTACGACCGGCAGAAATCCCCTGAAACGATGTGCCATCTCCATTGATCGGACAATACCACGTTGTTGTAGAGTGCGCGCTCAAGTGGCGGGTTTGACGTGAAATCCTTATCATGACGCCCCTTTTTTGCGAGGTGGTTTCTTAAACGACATGAAAAGAAAAATCGTATTGTCATATTCCGGCGGTCTCGATACATCGGTTATCTGCCGCTGGCTGCAGGAAACCTACGACGCCGAAGTGGTTACGTTCACAGCTGATATCGGTCAGGGTGAAGAGGTGGAACCGGCCCGCGCCAAAGCACAGGCGATGGGCGTCAAGGAAATCTACATCGAAGATCTGACAGAAGAGTTCGTATCTGACTTCGTGTTCCCGATGTTCCGCGCGAATACGATTTACGAGGGCGAGTATCTGCTGGGAACCAGCATTGCGCGGCCACTGATCACCAAACGACTCGTTGAGATTGCGCGCAAAGTCGGCGCAGACGCGATCAGTCACGGTGCGACGGGCAAAGGCAACGACCAGGTCCGCTTTGAACTGGGCGCCTACGCGCTGGAACCGGGGATACAGGTGATCGCGCCGTGGCGGGAGTGGGATCTGAATTCCCGCGAGGCGCTGATGGACTACTGCGAAAAACACCAGATCCCGGTGGACTACCAGCGCGGTAAGAAGTCACCTTACTCCATGGATGCGAACCTTCTGCACATCTCCTACGAGGGCGACGAACTGGAGGATCCCTGGGTTGCGCCGTCAGACGACATGTGGCGCTGGACCGTCGCGCCGGAAAACGCACCTGACAAGGCAACAGAAATCGAACTGACCTATCTCAAGGGTGATCCGATTGCGCTCGACGGCGAAACCATGAGTGGCGCAACTCTGTTGCGAAAGCTCAATGAAATTGGTGGCGAACATGGTATTGGTCGCAGCGATATCGTCGAGAACCGCTATGTCGGCATGAAATCCCGCGGCTGTTACGAAACACCCGGTGGAACCATTCTGCAGAAAGGCCATCGCGCCATGGAATCGATCACCCTGGATCGCGAGGTCATGCATCTGAAAGACGAACTGATGCCACGTTATGCCTCGCTCATCTACAACGGCTACTGGTGGTCGCCTGAGCGAACCGTCATGCAAGCCATGATTGATGAATCACAGAAAGTAGTGAACGGAAAAGTTAGGCTGAAACTCTTCAAAGGCTGTGTTTCAGTTTTGGGACGTAGTTCCGAAACCGACAGCCTGTACGATGCGGACGTGGTCACATTCGAAGATGACGGCGGCGCGTACCATCAGAGTGACGCCACCGGCTTCATCCGGCTCAATGCATTACGTCTGCGGATCGGAGCGAAGCTGGGTAGAAAGTTTTCGGAGTAGTTTTCATGGGTCAGCATCAGGTGTTATTCAGTGGTGAATTGTTTGACGGGACGGATCCCGTTGCGGCCAGAAACCGAATGGCCAGGTTGCTCGGCATCGACCTCAAAAAGACCGAGCAGCTTTTCAGCGGCCGCACGGTTGTGCTGAAAAGCCAGCTCACTTTCGACGAGGCGGCCAGTCTCAAAGACCGGTTGGACGATCTGGGGGCCATCAGCCGGATTAAAGATCTGGCTGCGCGCCAGGGCCCGCGCGGCCTCAAGAGCGACGAACGGGTGCACGACAAGACCCTGCACGACATCACCGCCGCACATCACGAATGTCCACGCTGTGGTTACCTGCAGCTCGAAACTCAGTTCTGCGGTCGTTGTGGCGTGGACGTCGCAACAGCCGCCAAGCAGAAGCGCAAGGAAGACCTTCTCATTGACAAGAAGATCCGCGAGCTGCACCACAAAGCCGAAGCCCCGGCCCCGGCTGCCACACCTGTACCGGTGCGGCGAATACCCGAAAAGGTTCAGGAAATTCCACCTCCAGAAAAGCCTGGCATGTTGCGACGGTTATTCGGGGGCGGGAATTAAACTGACCTCTCTGCGCTCCTTATGAGCAACCTGCCGATCGGCGTTTTCGACTCCGGCGTCGGTGGGTTGACGGTTCTGAAGGCATTGCGCGAGCGGATGCCGGCCGAACGATATCTATACCTGGGTGACACCGCCCGTCTTCCCTATGGGACCAAGAGTCCTGACACAGTTACCCGTTATGCTCTTAAAGCGGCGGGTGCGCTGGTCGACCGCGGCATCAAAGCGCTGGTGGTGGCCTGCAACACCGCCTCATCCGTCGCAATTGCACAGCTCACCGAAGCCTATGCACCGATCCCGGTCCTGGGAGTCGTTGAACCCGGCGCACGGGCTGCAGCTGAGGCAGCACAGCGCAGTGGGAGCAATACAGTCCTGGTTCTGGCGACCGAATCAACAGTGGCCGGTGGGGCATACAGTCGCGCTCTTCTGAATATAAACGCGGCTCTGAAGATCCGTCAGCGGACCTGTCCGCTGCTGGTCACGCTGGCTGAAGAAGGTCGGCAGGATGATCGGCTGACTCACCTGATTCTCGAAGATTATCTCGCTATCGAGCGACAGGCAGACACCACACTGTTGCTCGGATGCACCCATTTTCCGATGTTTCGTCAGGTGTTTACCCGGTTGCTTGATCCGCATATGCAGGTGATTGATTCGGCGGAAACGACGGCGAATGCGGTGTATGAGCTGCTCCATGCTGCGGGTGCACTGGCCAGGCATGACAATCCAGGGGTTGAGCTGCTTGCTACTGATGATCAGGCGCGGTTTCGGCGGGGGGGGCGGTATTTTCTTGGG
>JAQBYL010000047.1 GCA_027622495.1 Pseudomonadota bacterium | reverse complement strand
AGATCTTCGGGCGTTTCATAACCACTGAGATCAAAATCAGCAGCCCGCATGACCACCACCGGCATACCATTGTCTACGCAGCTTACCGCAATACCCGCAACCATCTCCCGCCGCGCACCGGTGGGCAGCAGGGCGCCGCAACTGGACCCGGCTATGTCGAGATAGTTACACACGATGGGTGAACCAGTGCCTGGTACGCCGTCGATGGACGCACTACCGGCAGGTTCAAACCGTCCACCCGGCGTAAGCAGATCAAGATGGCAAAGGGCATTGGTGTTAAGCATCCGCACTCTAACGAGGGTGCTCTGCGGCCCGGCTTCGACCAGCCCCTGATCGACTGCGAACAACCCCACACCAGCGAGCAGGTTGCCGCAGTTCTGGGCATCGCTGACCGTCTGCCGGGTTGGATCGATCTGCAGAAACAGATAGTCCACGTCTACGTCTGTTTCTGCTGATCTGCTGATGATCGCAACTTTACTGGTGAGCGGATGGCCACCGCCTATGCCATCAACCTGCAGAGCGTCCGGTCCACCCATGATACGCACCAGCAGCTCATTGCGTGCAACCGGATCAGCGGGCAGATGATCGGCCAGAAAATAAGCTCCCCGCGACGACCCGCCACGGATCATGGAGCAGGCAAATGCAGGCATGAATCAGGCCTTCAACCGCGGGAAGACCCGCCGGGCGTTGTCGGCATAAATCATCGATCGGGCCTGATCGTCGGTGTTCGATGAAGCGTCGATGTAACGCCGTGTATCGTCATAGTGATGCCCGCTGTGCGGATCGATCCCGCGAACGGCCCCGAGAAGTTCAGAGGCAAACAGAATATTTTTCGGCGGTATCACCGTAAGCAACAGATCAATCCCTGCCTGATGATAAACACAGGTGTCGAAAAACACGTTGTCCAACACAAGCTCTTCCAGCGGCGGTTTGTCCATCGCCTGCACGAGCCCACGGAACCGCCCCCAGTGATAGGGCACCGCCCCACCCCCATGCGGAATGATGAACCTGATCGAGGGGAAGTCGCGTAAAACATCTGAGGTGATCAGCTGCATGAAAGCGGTGGTGTCGGCACCCAGATAGTGCGAGCCGGTGGTATGAAAAGCGGGATTACATGCCGCACTGACGTGAATCATCGCCGGCACATCGAGCTCGCACATCTGTTCATAAAACGGATACCAGTAGCGATCACCCATGGGCGGACCGGTCCAGTAACCGCCGGATGGATCGGGGTTGAGATTGCAGCCGATGAAGCCGAATTCGTTGACGCAGCGGTTGAGCTCGATGATCGATGTGTCCATGCTCACCCCGGGAGATTGAGGTAACTGGGCAACACCGACGAAGTTCGTTGGATACAGATCGACGATCCGGTGAATCAGTTCGTTGCAGTGTTCGGTCCAGAAACGCGAGGTATGCTGGTTGCCGATGTGGTGGCCCATACCGCTCGCCCGCGGCGAAAATATGGTCAGGTCGGTGCCGCGGTCCGACTGCATCTTAAGCTGCGCCCCTTCCAGACTGTCGCGGATCTGCTGATCAGAGATCTGCAGCGTTCCCGGCCCGGAGCGGGCCAGTGGGTCCGCTTCAAGCTCGGTCTGCTGCTGATCCCGGTACGCAGCAAGCTCGCCTGGTGCCGTCGTGTAGTGGCCGTGGCAGTCAATGATCATTGCGCGCTCCGTTGTCCCCTCATCACCGATTACAATAACATTGCGCTACGCGCCATCGAACTCCAATTTTTCGTAGCCAGCCGGCGAAATCTATCGATGATGAACCAGATCTGTCTGTCTCAAACAAGGGAAGCGTCATGTACGACATCGGTTTCATCGGCTTTGGCGAGGCTGCACAGGCGTTCGTCGACAGCTGGAAAGCAAACGGTGTGGACCTTCGCATCTGCGCCTGGGACATTCTGCTGGACGATGCCCGGACCCGCGCGGACAAGCTTAACGACTGTGCATCAAGGCAGGTCCACACCGCCACCAGCGCAACCGATCTCGCCTCCCAGGCCAACCTGCTGATCTGCGCAGTCACCGCATCGCAGGTTCTGCAGGCGGCACGCAGCGTGGGGTCGCTGCCCCCTGACACCCTTTACCTGGACATCAATTCCGTGGCACCGGAAAAAAAGAAGACGGCTGCCGCCCTGATCGGCGATGGTTACATTGACGTTGCGGTTCTTTCGCCAGTCCATCCGCTGGGGGTTGCCAGCCCCATGCTGCTCGCTGGTCCCCGGGTTCAGGCGCAAACCACGCGTCTGACAACCCTGTTTGGCAACGCTGAAGTCATCTCAACGGAGGTGGGGGCCGCCTCGCTCGTTAAAATGATCCGCAGCATCTTCGTCAAGGGTCTGGAGAGTATCACCATGGAATGCGCCCTTGCAGCACACAAGTCTAACCTGTCAACCCGGGTGTTTCCGTCGCTGGACAACACTCTGCGTTTCACCCAGTTCAAAGTGCTCGCCGACTACACCATGGAACGTGTCGCCACCCATGGCATTCGACGCAGCGAAGAGATGCGCGAAGTGTGCGACACTCTGGCCGACCTGGGCCTTAACAACACCATGTCAGCCGCCGCGGTGCAGGTCCAGCAGGCAATCGGCGATCTGCACCTGGCCGACACCATGAAGCCCATCCCGGCAGATTCGTGGCAGATCGCTGATGCTGTATTCAAGCTGATTTGAGGGGGATCGGAATGTCCGATGATCACGCGTTTGATGGGATCACCATCGAAGCAATGCGTAAAAAAAGAGGCGCTAAATGGCAACGCTACGGCGATCAGGTGTTGCCGTGCTTTGTTGCAGACATGGACTTCGGTCTGGCACTGCCGATTCACCAGGTGCTCAGTGAACAGCTCGCTGCCCAGGACTACGGGTACACGATGGGGTTTGCGGATCGACCCCTCGCCGAGATCTTTGCCGCGTGGGCCGAGCGGCGCTTCAACTGGACCGTGGACGCCGGACGTATCGAAGGGCTGGTTGATGTGGTGCAGGGCATTTATCTCACCATGCATCTTTTCACCGAACCTGGCGACGGCGTTGTAACCCTCACGCCAACTTATCCCCCTTTGTGGCAGTCGATCGACCGCATGGGGCGCCGCCTGATCGATTCCACTCTGGTCAGGGGTACACAGCACTACGAAATCGACTTCGACGATCTTCGCAGCAAGCTGGATGCGAACACAAAACTGATGTTGCTGTGTAACCCGCACAACCCCACAGGTCGTGTTTTCAACCGCAGCGAACTGGAGTCGCTTGCCGAGCTGGTGCTCGAACACAACCTCATCGTTCTGGCTGATGAGATCCATGCGGATCTGGTGTACACGCCACATCGCCACATCCCGTTTGCAACCTTAAGTCCCGAGATCGCTGAGCGCACGATCACGATGACGTCGGCGACCAAGTCTTTCAACCTCGGGGGGCTACGCTTCGCCATTGCTATATTCGGATCCCAGGCGTTGCAGGATCGGTTCAATGCATGGCCAAAAGGTGCCTTGGGTGGCCTGAACAGTCTTGGAATTCTCGCCACCGAAACGGCGTGGCGTGATTGCGATGACTGGCTCGATGCGCTGGTCAGGTATCTGAAGGGCAATCGGGACTTCGTGTATGACGAGCTCAAGTCACGCATTCCACTGATCGACGTTTTTTCACCGGAGGGGACATACCTCGCCTGGCTGGGTTGTGAGCGCCTGGCGATTAATCCAGATCCGTTCGAACACTTTCTGGAGGCAGGCAAGGTTGCCTTCAGCCCCGGTCCAAATTTCGGATCTGGGGGAGATGGCTTCGTGCGCATGAACTTCGCTACATCCCGCAGCATTGCTGGCGAACTCCTGGATCGGGTGGTGGCGAGCCTGCCTGCGCCAACCCGCCCTTGACCAACCCGCGGGGCTACCCAAACATAGACTGCACCTCTGATCTGGGATATCGACGCCATGGATGCTGACTGGCTGCCCTTTCACCCCGCTCCATCCGTACCGGTTTTCAAAGCGCCCGCAGGGGCGGTGGACGCGCATTGCCACGTGTTCGGCCCGGCCGATCAGTTCCCGTTTGCACCACAACGAAAGTACACACCGTGCGACGCATCCAAAGATCAGCTGTGGCATTTGCGTGATCATCTCGGACTTTCGCGAAACGTCATTGTTCAGGCGACCTGTCACGGCAACGACAACCGCGCTCTGGTGGACGCTCTGGACGCTGCCAATGGTCGGGCCCGCGGTGTTGCGAGCGTTGCAGAAGATGTGACCGATGATGAGCTGAATGAACTGAACCGGGCGGGCGTTCGCGGCGTGCGCTTCAACTTTGTCCGGCGGCTTGTGGACACCCAGCCACACGATGTTCTGCGCCGGATCGCCGAACGGGTGGCACCCCTGGCGTGGCACATCGTCATCTACTTTGAAGCGGCCGATCTGCCCGACATACACGACCTGATCACCAGTCTGCCCACGCGGGTGGTGATTGATCATATGGGTCGACCGGATGTGTCGCGGCCTGTCGAAGGACCGGAATTTTCTGCCTTCGTGCGTCTGATGCGCGACAACGCCAACATCTGGTCCAAGGTGAGTTGCCCCGAACGCCTTTCCAACGTCGGTCCGCACGGCTATGAAGATGTGCTGCCGTTTTCCAGTTTACTGGTCAGGGAGTTTTCTGACCGGGTGCTGTGGGGGACCGACTGGCCGCATCCCAACATGAAAACGCACATGCCCGACGACGGCAAACTTCTTGATCTGATTCCGCAGATCGCACCCACGCAAAGTCTGCAGCGGGCACTCCTGATCGACAATCCGATGCGTCTTTACTGGCCGGAAGAAAAGTCCTTCTAACCCGTACAGCTCAAACTGGTTCCAGGATTACCAGCCCAGCGGCCGTGTTGGAGGCGGGAACATGGTAGTGCCGGTAGACTTCCTTCGCCCGCTCACCCAGCGCACCGCGCATGGCGAGCCACATCACCAGTTCGACACCTTCGGATCCCGCCTCACGGATGTATTCCACGTGGCCAATCTCCGCCAGACCATCGGGATCATCAGCAAGGCGATCCAGAAACGCTTTATCAAATGCCTGATTGATGACCCCTGCGCGTTCTCCCTGCAGCTGATGGGACATGCCGCCGGTGCCGAACACAACCACCCGCAGATCTTGTTCGAAACTCGCCACAATTGAGGCAATCGCCCGACCCAGCGCAAGGCAGCGTTTACCGGTGGGGGGTGGATACTGAATCACATTCACGCACAACGGGATCACCTGAACCGGCCAGGCAGCAGGCTGATCGAACATGATCGACAGTGGTACGGTCAGGCCGTGATCCACCGGCATGACATTGGCGATGGTCATGTCAAATTCGTTGAGAATCAGATTTTCAGCCAGGTGCCAGGCGAGTTCCGGGTGGCCCTGAGCTACCGGCACCTGGCGTGGCCCAAAGCCTTCATCCGCCGGTGCAAACGTTTCAGCCACACCAAGGGCGAATGTGGGTATGAGTTCTAACGAGAAAGCAGAGGCGTGATCGTTGTAGACAATGATCACCACATCCGGCTTGCAGGCATCTATCCAGCGCCGCGCTCGAGCGTAGCCTGCAAAGAGCGGCGACCAGTAGTCGTTGCCGCTGATCCCGTTGTCCAGCGCCGCACCGATGGCCGGCACGTGCGATGTTCCAATCCCCCCCACGATGCGCGCCATCAGCGTTCTCCAACACGACGGTTGCCATCGATGGGCCTGCCGCCGTCGAGCATCATCTGCCTGAACTCATCTTCCGAGATCCCCGACATCTGGCCACCCACAAACTGCATGGATTTCTTGTCGTGAATGGCGATTTTGAAGGTGTAGTACATGTTGCCACCCAGATGCAGCAACCGGAGATAGTCACGATCGATCACCGCCTGTTTCTGCTCAACTGTTACACCGAAATCGTCAATGTAGGCAGATTCATCTGCGGCAAACCGGGCTCGATTGGCGGCATCGTTCAAACTCATGCAGAACATGTTCAACCGATACCCCTGGCGGCTTCGTCGACCGTCGAAAACATAGGTGCCGGGTATGTCGTCGTAGTCTCTGGCCATGCGCTCACTCCCTCGTTCACCCGGGCATTCCCCTCGATGGTCGCACTGTGGGATGCGCATGCAAACAGGTTTTTCATCTGCAGCCCGAGGTTTGCTCCCGCTCTCTCGGGTGACGGGTATACTCATCCCGAAAGGGCAACTCGGCGAGGCAGATGTGTTTATACGGGAGCGCAGTCATCAAAGGCCTGTTCAACTCGGATCGTATCCACTGGAAGCCCTGCGAAGAGACCCTGCGATCATCGACATCGAGGCTGCCCGACCTCACTGCGAACCCGAACCCTCGAGCGAACCAGTAAATGATCTGGCCCGCACCGCCCGCGATTACATTGCGTATTTCAATGCGTACGCAAGTGGTGAGGCGAGCCCCGTTCGCGCACCAGTGCCCGACGACCGCAAACGCAGAACCGACGAAATCCTGGGCGCTGCTTACTATCTGGACGCAACCCACGCCGGGGTCTGCGCGATGCCCGCACAAGCCTGGCACAAAGGCGCAGATCAGGCCCACAGTCATGCCATCGTCATCCTGATCGCCTTTGGCCGCGACATCGAGGCAGACAACCTGGCGCATGAGTGGGTCAACGGTGCGCAGGCCGATATCGCGCGCATGCGGGCGCTTGAAATTGCGGTCTGTCTGGCCGGGCATATACGCATCCTCGGCTTCGAGGCCACCACCCACTGCACGGAACAGGGTCAGGTCGATCTGGAACGGCTAGCAATCCTTGCCGGTGTCGCCCGCAGGAATGCCGACAACCAGCTCGCAAGTCCGTTCGTCGGCACGCGATTTTCGCTGGCTGTTGTGACCACAAGCTATGAGCTGACCACCGACCTGCCATTGGCTGCGGATGCAAACGTACAAGGCTTTCGTCACTGGATCGGCATCAATGGCGCCACTTCAGGGCGCGAGCACAAACGTCAGGCCAGACGTAAATCGCACCTCAGCCGCTACCCGATGGAACAGGTCAAACGCGTTGATGTCCCCACCACCGCAATCTTTGCCGACGAAATCCCCCGGGTACCTGCGCGGGCGAATTTCTTTTTACGCGCACGAGCCGGAGACCTGGGTCCTAAAGCCCAAAGGGAAGTCGCCCGCTTTGCCTGGAAACAACCTCTCACACAGGGCATGACTTCCCCATTGCGCTGCATGGTTCCGCATCAGGATGGACCCGTCAAAGACACAAGCACCCCGGGGTTGGATAATGCGCAAGCCAACACCCGTGCCATCAAAGCGCTCGCCTACCATCTGGGCGTTGATCTGGCTGGTATCTGTGAGATCCCTGAGTACGCCTGGTATTCGCATCTGCCCAATGGCAAACCGATCACGCCCTATCACAGATATGCCGTGGTCATGCTCATCGATCAGGGCTACGACACCATGGAAGGGGCCAGCGGTGACGACTGGATCTCGGGCTGTCAGTCCATGCGCGGATACATGCGCGGTGCGGAGATCGCCGGCATCATGGCGCAGTTTTTACGCTCGCAAGGGTTCCCTGCACGCTCCCAGACCAACGCCGACAGTCATGTGCTGCAAATCCCCCTGGTTCTGCTCGCCGGTCTTGGTGAACTGAGCCGCATCGGCGAACTGGTGTTGAATCCATTCGTGGGACCACGTTTTAAATCGGTGGTCCTCACCACCGATCTTCCGCTGGTGCCGGACAAGCCCATCGACTTCGGGCTGCAGTACTTCTGCAGCAACTGTCACAAGTGCGCGCGCGAGTGCCCGGTGAACGCAATTCCGTTTGGCGACAAGGTCATGTTCAACGGTTATGAAATCTGGAAACCCGACGTTGAACGATGTGTGCGATACCGCGTTACCAACGCCAAAGGCTCAGCCTGTGGCCGCTGCATGAAAACCTGCCCGCTGAATAAAGTGGTGACCGCCGACGGATCTGTGCTGCACCGCGTGGGTACCTGGCTCGGCATCAATGCAATGTGGTTGAAGCCGCTGCTGGTCCCCATCGCTGTGGCCCTCGATGACAAACTCGGCTTCGGCAGGCGCAATCCCATCAAGCGCTGGTGGCTTGACCTGGAACTGGTTGACGGCGTGGCGCAGATTCCCAAAGGAACCAACGAGCGGGATCTGGATGTGCACGCGGATGTCAGCGGTGCAAAATCCCCCGTCGGCTACTACCACGCAAGCGACATGCCGGCACCAGATGCCCGCGAAGCAGTGCCCGCCAATCACAAAGCCGCCATTGGCCGGGCAGCACTCATCGAAACGGTTGAAGAGGCAAAAGCGCGACGGGCCCGCGGCGGTGCACGACCCGCACACTACATCGCTGTCACCGAACTGCCTGACTGATTTCGAGTTGGCGCAACGCAGGCGCGGGCAGATCAGGCCACTGGATATGTCTAACCTCAGGAGGTATAACCGTGAGGTCGCCAATAGCGCATCCTCTGGCGCAACAAGTTTGATAAACCGGTTTAAAAAAGGGGAATAACGTGCTGTCACACTTGGATAATGAAACACTCTGTCGGGTCGGTCCGGGAACACCGATGGGCAATCTGATGCGGGAATACTGGTTCCCGGCCCTGCCCAGCCGCGAATTCCCGGTCAACGACGGCGACGTCAAGCGCATGCGCCTGCTGGGTGAAAACCTGGTGATGTTCCGCGACAGCGAAGGTCGGGTCGGCGCGCTGGCAGAAGCCTGCCCGCACCGCGGGGCCAGCATGTACTTCGGTCGCAATGAGGAATGTGGTCTGCGCTGTCCGTACCACGGTTGGAAATTTGATGTCACCGGCAAATGTGTGGACATGCCCACCGAACCGGAAGGCAGCAACTTCATCAACAAGGTTCGCGCGATTGCCTACCCCTGCCGCGACGTCAATCACATGGTCTGGATCTACATGGGAAAGCGGGCAGAACCGCCGCAGTTCCCCACCTTCGAAGTCAATACCCTGCCGCCCGAGAGTGTTTCGCAACCCAACGTCATGATGGAAGAAGCCAACTGGATGCAGAACATGGAGGGCGATCTGGATTCCGCGCACCTCGACTGGGTTCACAAGCGATTGCACAAGGACGGCCCCAAGCCACCGTTCGGGGTGAACGGTTTTTACAATCCAGACCCGCGACCACCGAAGCTTGACGTAGTTGCAACCGACTACGGCGCGTACTACTCCGCCATGCGCGAGATGCCTGACGGCACGGACTGGCACCGGGTCAACCAGTTCATAATGCCGTTTCACACCATGATTACTGTGGGCCCGACGGTTTCGTTCAGATCGTTCGTGCCCATCGACGACCACCACGCGATGCTCATCACCCAGACTGCGAATCCTGAGGGACCCATCCCGCAGGCGGTGAGCGATAACATGGTCAACGCCTTCGACGACGTAGGCGGCTACATCAAGCGGACCCACGATCCGCGCAGCTACTTTATGACTGCCGCTAACAAAACCAACGACTACATGCTCGATCGTGCGGTCCAGAAGGATCTTATGTACAACGGCATCCCGTTCATCATGAACCTGCCCGATCGCGCCATGACAGAACTCATGTGTGACGCTAACGACCAGCCGCTCTACGACCGTACCCAGGAGCACCTGGGCACCACAGATGTTTACGTCATCGCTGTGCGCAAGCAGCTTCTGCGGGCAGCCAAAGCACTGCGTGACAAAGGCGAACTGCCAGCCAATGTTTCCAAACCCGAGCTCGGCCGGGTGCGGATGGGGACCTTTGTGCTCGAGCGTGGCATCGACTGGAAACAGGCAGTAGCACCCCGTCTGAATCCCGACAATGGCTTTCCGGTTGCCGCAGATCTGCCACTGATCGTGGATTAACCTCACATTGATAAGGAGTCAGCCATATGGCCACAGAACGCCAACGATTACATAACCTGTTCCCCGATCTGGATTTTGATCCGGAGGCGCTGCGCGCCAAATACAAGTCGGAACGCGAAAAGCGCTTGCGCGACGACGGCGAGGACCAGTATGTGGAAGCGGCTTCTGAGTTCGCCCATTACGCTGATGATGATCCTTATGTAGACCCCGGATTTGAGCGTGAACCGCTCGATGTGGAAATCGACGTTGCCATCATCGGTGCTGGTTTCAGTGGCCTGATGGCTGCTGCACGGCTCAAAGAACGGGGCGTGACCAACTTCCGCATCATCGAATCCGGCGGTGATTTCGGCGGCACCTGGTACTGGAACCGTTACCCTGGCGCGCAGTGTGACATCGAGTCATATTGCTATCTGCCGCTGCTGGAAGAGACCGGCTACATGCCGGTGGAAAAGTATTCCTATGCACCGGAGATCTTCGAGCACACGAGACGCGTTGGGGAGTATTTCGGGCTTTACGACAGCGCCATCTTCCAGACTCGGGTCACACAGGTGCAATGGGACGATGAAGGCCAGCACTGGCAGGTGGCAACCCATCGCAGCGACAATATCCGGGCCAAGTTTGTGATCCAGGCAACCGGCCCAGCCAACCGCCCGAAGCTGCCCGGCATACCCGGCATCAGCGATTTCAAAGGGCATACCTTTCACACCTCCCGATGGGACTACGACTACACCGGCGGCGATCACAACGGGGGTCTCACCAACCTCAAAGACAAACGCGTTGCCATCATCGGCACCGGGGCAACGGCAATACAGTGCGTGCCGTTTCTCGGGGAGTTCGCGCAAAAACTTTATGTGTTTCAGCGGACCCCTTCTTCCGTCGATCTGCGGGGTAACAAGCCTACCGACGAAAACTGGTATGAGGGCCAGGAATCGGGCTGGCAGCGCGCGCGAAGGGAAAACTTCGCCGCAGTTCTGATGGGGCAGAACTTCAGCGAAGACCTGGTCGCAGACGGCTGGACCGACATCGCCCGGCGCATTGGCATTTCGCTGATGAGCAGAAAGCCGGACGATGGCAATCTCGACATGGAAGAGATCATGCTGCGCGCTGAGATCGCCGACTTCCAGAAAATGAATGAGATCCGCGCACGCGTAGATGACGATGTGAGCAGAAATGACGCCGCAGAAGCCCTCAAGCCCTGGTACCGGCAATTCTGCAAACGGCCCACGTTCAACGACGAATACCTCGCCACCTTCAGTCGCGACAACGTCGATCTGATCGATGTGTCCGATACCAAAGGCGTCGAGCGGATCACTGCGAATGCCGTGGTTGCCAACGGGGTGGCCTTTGAAGTGGATTGCATCATCTACGCAACCGGTTTCGAAATTACCACCTCACCACACCGGCGAGTCAACTTCGACACCATCGGCCGCAATGGTCAGTCGCTCTACGACCACTGGGGAGCCGGCTACAAAACGCTGCATGGTCTGTACAGCAACGGCTTTCCGAACTGGTTCACCATCGGCATCAACCAGAATGGTCTGTCACCCAACATGACCGCCATGTTCGATGACCAGGCGGTACATGTAAGCTACATCATCGATGAGGTTCTTAAACGCGGTCTTCATACTGTGGAGCCAAGTGCTGCTGCGGAAGAAGGTTGGGTCGAGCAGATCATCGCCCTCGCCGGCACCGGTGCGACTGCGTTTCTGGAACCGGGTACTACAACCGTGAAGGTGCAGGGTCAGGCGGCAACATGCAGAACTCCCCTTACGCACCCGGCATCAATGCCTTCAACTCACTGCTCAAGCAGTGGCGTGAGAAAGGCGATATGCAGGGCATGGAGTTAAGCTGAAACTATCGCCGGGCTTGAATATCTCCGGCATGTTTAATCAGTGGAATCAGGGTAAATCCAGCATCGCCATCGATCTGGCGAGTCCTGCCGGTATCGGCATCGTTAAAGACCTGATCCGGCACAGCGATGTGGTAGTACAGAATTTTGCCACCGGTGTGATGGACAGGTTAGGCCTGGGTTACGCGCGCTGTGGGAAGCGACCGGTGTTTTGAACATGGAAGGCTGGATGAATTTCGCCCAGAGTCAGACTGAGCCTGTGCGCAACGGCAATCGATCCCGCGACATGGCCCCGCACGGGTCTTTTCCCTGCGCGGGTGAGGACCGCTGGATCTCCATCGCCTGCCGCGATGACCAGGAGTTCAACCGGCTTGCCGCACTGATGGGCTTGGATGACCCGCGTTTTGCCAGCCTGTCTGGCCGCGCTGCAGAGCCTGGGTATTGCTGCCTTTCCGACCCTGGATATCGCCGATATCGTCAATGATCCGCATCTGAAATCGAGGAACTTCACACACTCCATCAGGACGGCGTGCTGGGGGTGTGATCGCGGCTCCCAACCGAGCCCGGATCGATTACCGGGCCAGGGAGGATATGTTGCTGGATGTGGGTTTATATGAACTTGCGCGTGTGTCGGCAAACGTCGGTGCCAGTTCGCTTGCAGGATCACCGGAAATCCGGGACGCACGCAACGCTCTCGGATGTTTCGGATCATAGGGTCTGGCCCGGTGCATCAGGCACCGGTTGTCCCACACAACAAGGTCACCAACACTCCACACATGCCTGAACACCCGCGGTGGCTGACAGGCATCTTCCAGTAATTTGTCCAGCAGCCTTTCCGACTCCACATCGCTCATACCCGGCAAACCGTAGGCATGACGGCCGGTATACAGAGACTTGCGCCCGGTCTCGGGATGGATCTTAACAATCGGGCGAAACGGTGCACCTTTGTCATGAAAACCATACATATTATCGGTCTTGTGTCTGAACCCGGCTCTACCTTGTGAGTAATACAGCGAATGGTAGGCAGACAGCGGTTCAAGACGGGCTTTGGTTTCGTCATCCAGCGCATCCCACGCCGCCCGCATATCGGCAAACTCGGTTTCGCCACCTTCGGGCGGAACAACCAGTGCTGCGAGCATAGCCACCTTGCTTGCCAGCGGCATGTAGGTGCTGTCGGTGTGCCAGCCCTCGTTGCCCTTCATGATGTTGAATGCTTCCTCACCCGGTGCGACCAATGAGCCGTCTGGCTTCTTGTTAGAAAACTGAATGGTCGGGCCCTTCTGCCGTGGCGAGAGTTTTTCGGTATCACCAAAGCGCGTGGCGAAAGCCCCCTGGTCGGCCTCGCTGAGATGTTGGCCAGGGAACGCCAGAACCCCGTATTCAAGGAAGGCAGCGTAGATTTCGCGCCAGGTCACATCATCCAGGTTGGCGAGATCGACGTCGCGCACACAGGCCCCGAGCGTTGCGTCGGACGGTATAAGGGTAATAGACACAGATCATGCTCCTCGATCGAACAGATCCATTGTACGCCTGCACGTCGGGGTGTGCAGCCACACCAACCATACCCACCGGCATCCAGGTTCGGTAACATCGGGAAACCTGGATCATGAACCGAGGGGGAATCATGCTCACGCCGTACACCGTGCTCGATTTTACTGATGAATGCGGTGAAATCGGACCCATGCTGCTCGGCGATATGGGGGCAGACGTGATCCGCGTGGAACTTCCGGGCGGATCACGCGCCCGCTACGCGCAGCCTCGTCTGAAAGATGCACCAGCAGATCTGAGCAGCCTGCAGTTTCTGGCATTCAACCGGAACAAACGCTCCATCGTGCTCGATCCGGCCTCGACTGCCGATCGGGAAGTGCTGACCGGTCTGATCCAGCGCGCAGATTTCGTGTTTGAGTCTGCGCCGTCCAGGTACTTGAGCAACTACAACCTCGACTTTGAGCAAACCAGGCAGATCAATCCGCGCATCGTCTACACCCGCATATCTGCATTTGGCGAAGGCGGACCCTACGCCAAGCTGATCGCCAATGATCTGGTGATTGCAGCCCTTGGCGGACCGGTGTCGCTGCAGGGTGTGCCTGAACGTGCGCCGGTGCGGTTGAGTGTTCCGCAGGTCTGGCGCCACGCAGGTGCAGAAGCAGCACCAGCTGCGCTGGTTGCACATGCAAGGATGCTGCGCTGTGGCGAAGCGCAGTTCGTCGATGTTTCTGCCCAGGCAGCGATGACCTGGACCATGTTGAACGCAATGGACGCATACGAAATCCAGGGTGCCGATTTCGAACGCGGCAGTTCAGGCCTTCCCGGCGTTCATATCGTGCACAAGACCCTCGACGGCTACATCGTCGCCCCACCTATGTCCAACGTGATGAAAGCCTGTCTGCCGTGGATGATCGAAGACGGTATTGCAGATGAATCCCTCAACACCATCGATTGGGATCAGTATGACCTCAACGCCCGGGATCCGGATGCCAAACCGCTGAGCATCCGTCAGGGCACCGACCTGTTAACCCGGTTTTTAGCAAAACACACCAAGCAGGAGTTGTTCGATCACGGTATGAAGAACGGGGTCACCCTGGCGCCGGTGAATACCCTGACCGAACTGCTCGCCTTCGACCACCTGGAAGTTCGCGGATACTG
>JAQBYL010000046.1 GCA_027622495.1 Pseudomonadota bacterium | reverse complement strand
TAGCGGGTAATTAACTCAACCGCATCCACATTGCGGTGTCGACGGAGAAGCCACCGGGTGACACGGTGACCCAGACTGGCCAGTTCCTGGAGCAGGCCGATCTGCATTGCAGAGTTGGTGGCAGACGCTTCGACCTCTTCGCGTCGCTCTGGCAGGCGGAGGACTTCGCCCGCAACCACATAGGCATTGACCACGTCAGCAGCCTTGCAGCCGATGGTCTCCATTATTCCGTGCACGAAGGTCATACCAAGATAGTCGATGATTTCGTTGGCCACCCGGGTGCAGGTGATCTCGCTTGCCAGTTGGTGCGAAATGCTCGCTCGATGAAACCGTGTGTGCAGATCCCCGGGAAAAGTATTGCGCATAAAACGGGCGTACGCAGGCACGTTCTGCAGTGTTGTGCCGGAAAGTTGAGCTTTCAGTTCGATCTTGGCGTAGCTCATCAGAACTGCCAGTTCGGGTCGGGTCAGGGTCTGGTTGCGAAGGGTTCGTTCAGCCAGGTCCTCATCTGTGGCAATCCCGTCATCGCGTCGATTCAGCAAACCGACCCGTTCGAGATGCCGGATGAAACGGCCGAATGCTTCTGGATGATGGGCCGCCTGCCTGCAGGCAAGACTCAAGGCCTGCGCCTGTTTGTTGTTGTTATCGAGCACAGCCAATTCCACATCAGCGGTAGCCGCGGCCAGGACCTGGTTTCGCTCCGCAGGGGCAAGCTCGCCTTGTGCAATTGCGTTGTCGAGCAGGATCTTGATGTTGACTTCGTGGTCGGAGCAGTCGACCCCTCCAGCGTTGTCGATGAAGTCGGTATTGATGGAGCCGTGATTAAGCGCGTATTCAACACGGGCAAGAGCGGTAAAGCCCAGATTGCCCCCTTCACCAATTACCCTCGCGCGTATGTCACAGGCATCCACACGCAGATCGTCATTGATCGGATCAGATGCGGCTTCGTTCGTCTCGGATTTCGCTTTGACGTAGGTGCCGATGCCGCCGTTCCAGATCAGGTCCACCGGTGCGCGAAGCATTGCCCTGATCAATTGATCCGGCGACATTTCACCCGGCTCGATGGCGAAACGCTCGGCCACCTCACTCGACACAGAGATCGTTTTCTGCGTTCTCAAGTACACCCCGCCACCCCTGGACAGAAGTGTGGTTGCATAGTCCTGCCATCCCGAGCGAGGCAGCGAAAACAGCCGCTGACGCTCTGCAAAACTAACCACCGGATCCGGTTGCGGGTCGAGAAAAATGTGGCGGTGATTAAACGCCCCGACCAGCAGTGCCGACCTGGTGCGGAGCAGGCCGTTTCCGAATACGTCACCTGCCATATCGCCAATACCGATGATGCTGATCGGATCAGCTTCGGCATTCACCCCCAGTTCGCGAAAATGACGCATCACCGACACCCATGCACCTTTCGCGGTAATTCCCATTTTTTTATGGTCATAACCGTTCGATCCACCGGACGCGAAAGCATCTCCCAGCCAGTAACCGTGTGCCGCTGCCAGTGTGTTGGCGTCATCAGAAAAAGTGGCGGTTCCTTTGTCGGCCGCCACCACAAGATAAGGATCGGGATTGTCGTGGGCTCTTACACCGGCAGGTGGTGAGATCACGGCGCCAGTTACATTGTCAGTTATCTCAAGCAGGGCAGTAATAAACAGCTTGTAGACTCTGTTTACCTCCGCCTGCTGGGCAGACGGTTCCCAAGCGGACATGTCGCGTCTGACCACGAACCCCCCCTTGGCTCCGCTTGGAACGATTACCGCGTTCTTGACCACCTGGGTTTTCATTAAGGCAAGGACTTCGGTTCGATAGTCCTCCAGACGATCTGACCAGCGGATGCCGCCGCGGGCGACTTTGCTGGAACGTAAGTGCACGCCTTCAATCGCAACACCGTACACAAACACTTCAAACTCAGGCGCTGGTTTTGGCAGATCAGGGAGTTGACGGGAAGCGATTTTCAGAGCGAGCACAGACTTTGCGCCCTTGTCAGCCCCTTCGGTTTGAAAATAGTTAGTCCGCACGGTTGCGTGAATCGTGCGGAAGAGGGCGCGGAGGACTTTATCTTCATTAAAGGCTGTGACGTCGTTCAGGCCTTGTGAGATCGCCTGTTGCACGCTCACCGTATCGGTATTCAGAGCAGGGTCAAAACGCTGGCAGAAAAATTCAACCAGCCGGCGGGTCATCGTCTGATGCGTAAGGAGTGTGTCTGCGATGAACCGCTGGCTCAAACCGAAGCGTATCTGTTTGAGATATCTTGAATAGGCTCGAAGCAGACCAACCTCGTTCCAGGTCAGCGCCGCGGCCAGTACCAGACGATTCAGGCTGTCGTTCTCACATCTGCCGCGCCACACGGCGACCAGTGCATCTTCAAAAATCCCGCCAGCAGCCTCGATATCCAGCTCCTGCGGATACCTCAACTCGAAATCCTGAATGGACTGCACACCCATGGTCAAAGGAATTTCGAACGGATGCTCACCGATCACCTCAAAACCCAGGTTTTCAAGGATCGGAAGGATGGTCGACAGGGGTAGATTCCGGCCGTGGTGAAAAACTTTCAGTCGAACCCGGTTGCCAGTGAAATCGTCTGGTCGGTAGAGTTGAGTGGTTAGTGAGTCATGATCGGAGAGGCTCGCCAGTTTGCGCGCATCTTCCAGAGCTGTCGCGACATCAAAGACCGAACGATAGGCAGTTGAGAAGGTGCCGCTGTACACACCGAGGCTGCTTCTTGCGTTTTGCGGAAGAACGCGCAGGGCACGACCGAACTCGACTTCCCAGTCGCGCGAAATGCGCACGATCGTGGCTTCCAGCGCACGTTCATCGAGACTGAGGATCTGCGTGGGATCCACGCGCAGGGTCAGCTGTACCCTGACGAGAATACTCTCCGAAAAATACGTATCGAATTCGATACCCAGGGCACCGGTTGCCTCGACCAGTAACTGCTCGATCTGCTGCCGCACCCAGGTGGTGTACAGTTCCCGCGGCATGTACACCAGAGCGTTAACAAACAGGCCATACTGATCGATCCGTAGAAACAGCTTGGTCTGACGCCGTTCGTGAATGTGGGCGATGGCCAGTGCGGTTGCGGTCAGTTCAGTCTGTGGTGTCTGCAGCAGTTCGTCTCTCGGATAAGTTGCCAGCACCTGGCGAAGCGCTTTGCCGTCGAAACTCGCGAGGTCCAGACCAGATGAAGCGAGGACGTTTCTGACTTTGCCGCGCAGCACGGGTATCGCATCAGGCTCGGCGCGATACACGGGGGAGGTATAAAGGCCAAGGAAGCCACACTCGCCCACCACGTTCCCGGATGCATCGATACGCTTCACCCCCACGTAGTCAGGGTAGGCGGGTCGGTGCACCATTGAACGGGTTCCGCCTTTCGAAAACGACAGCAGCGTCTTCGACTGCAGAAAATTCCGCGCAGACTCACGCATGTCAGCAAATGCGCGCTTCGAAGCCGGACGACGATTTTTGAGGGTGCCCAGTTCGCTGCCGGTGATCTGCTTTACAGAATCGTCGAACGCGAATTCCCGGTAACCGAGAAAAGTGAAGTGGTCGTCCAGAAGCCATTCCAGAAATTCGATGGTCTGCTGAGCTTCGGCGCCCGCCTGTTTCGCAAGTTCGTTGATGAGCTTTCGAACCTGCTCGAGCATTGACCCATGGTCTGCCACAGCAGCCCGAACGTCGGCCAGGGCGTCGCTCAGACGCTTTTGTATCAGCCCGATTTCGGCGCCACTCACGCGATCGATTTCTGCGTATATAAGCACCTCTCTAACCTGCAGGTCGCTCAGATGTGCAGATTCGGGAAATGTGCTGATCAGATGATCACTGTCGCGTTCAACGGTCATGGCAATGTTGTGCAGAAAGTGCAGAACCAACTGGTGGCGGGACAGCTCCATCAACACCGAATCAGTAATGAAAGGCATATCAGGATGCAGCAGGCGGACGATGGTAAAGCGTTCATCGTTCTCAGGATTGACGACCTGGATCAGGGGTAGTGCTGAGTTCCAGGACTCAAACACGTTCCACAGATCACCGGCGATCAAAGCATCTGCGGCGGGATTTCGATCCGCGAGATCTGCGTCTGCAATGTTGGTCGCAAACAGATTCATGAATGAATCGCGATTCGGCTCGAGCGGGTTCGCAGGCATAAAAGCCTTGAGGTAATTTTCACGCCGGGTCATGGCTTGCTTGGGCCTTTTGTTTCAGGGGCTGTTAGTGACACCGATACGCGGTGAAGGTCTGAGCGCCATCGGTTTCATGCGACAAGGGCACGATGGTATCGGCGTTGAGATTTGCCGCTTCGTTGCGGGCCAGGGTGTGCAGTTCTTCGTTAACCTTATCTAGCTTACGTTCGGTGATAATGCGCTCCCCGGTCCGCGCGGTGACAATACCGACCCGGGTGCATTCACTGATTGCGTCGGCTTCGGCGACGCTGACCGCTTCACCGGCTTCAGTCAGTTTGACCCAGGTACAGCCGCTCAAGCAGATTGCCAGACCGATCAGCCAGATGTACCGCAGCATACTCATATCCTTCCCATGTCCAGATCGAGTTTACCGCGCGAAAGATTAACCCGCAGAATGTCTGATGCACCTTCTGCCAGACGCAGTGAGCGAACCCGCCGGTATAACGCCTCCAGTGGATGACCGAGGATCAGAGCATTGCCACCAACCAGTTGGATCGCCTCATCGACGATGTCGCCGATTGTTTCAGTGGCAAACACTTTGCAGGCGATGCCTTCGTTGACGATGTTCTCGCCGCGATCTGCAAGTCTTGCCGTGCGGTACACCATGCTGCGGGCTGCATAGGCGCGAATACGCAGATCTGCATAACGTAGACGCATTACTTCGGATTCGCCGCGTGGTTTGCCGTTGCGGCCGATACTGTTCAGATTTTCGGCCAGGTATGAAAGTGTCCAGCGCATGAGACCTATACATTGTGCGGCGAACATCAGGCGGGTGTCGCCAATCTGGCGCATGGCTCGTGGCAGACCCTGGCCTGCACCGCCAATGGCATGGCTAGTCGGCACCCGGACCTTGTCGAAACGGAACGCCGCGTGATGACTGCCGTCGAGCGATGCAAATTTCTGCTCGATGGTTACCCCGGTCGCTTCCGTGTCTATGACAATCATGGTTTTACCACGGCCTTCAACGTCAACCAGGGTGTTGATGAAGTCTGCATCAGCACCACCGGTGACATAGCCCTTGCCGCCGGTGATAACAAACTCGTCGCCGTCGAGTTCAGCCCAGGTATGCCGCTGCGCATCTTCCGGCTCGGTGAAACCAAAACCGGCACGTTTTTCTCCTGCCAGCAGGGGTTTGAGATAGTGGGTGGCAAGTGGCTCAGCAACGCCGGCCAGAACACCGGGTCCGGGACCGAACACTGCATCGAGCAGGGGCGGATTGTGGGCCGACAATTCGTCGCGCACGATGGTCAGATCAAGCGCCGAAGCAGCCTGCCCGCCGAACTCCACAGGCTGGGTCATGGTGTAAAAACCGGCTGCCTTGGATGCTTTGATCACCTCATCGCGGGAACCTGGTGACGGGGTGCGCACCAGCAGTTCATCGCGCGCAAAGTCTGCGGCGCGCCGGGCCAGAGTCTGTTGGTCAGCTGTCAGTTGTTCAGGCATTAGAGTACTGGTCCCACGATGGTAATGACGATCACGAACGCACACAGCAGCATGATGCCCAAGGCGTACAGCAAAAACGACTCTCGCCTTGCCGAGTTCACCAGAAACTTCTCGATGTCTTCATCTGACCTTGCGGCGGTTGTGCTGGTTAGGCGATAACGGGTGATTCCATCCGGGCGTCGTGGCAGCTTGACGAACAGTTCGGGTGTGGCATCCAGGCGTCTCACAACTTCAGCAAAGCTGATGCCGGTGAGACGCGCAATTTGCGTCGGGTGCAGACCGATGCCCGGGTTCTGGCGAAAACATTGAACCATGTCGCGCAGCCGATTGAGTTTGTTGCGAAAGCGAAATTGCAGCGGAAAAAAGCCGAACATTTTGCGTGGGCGTCTGATGCGAAAAGTAGCGCCAAACTACCTGCGTTTCTGAAGGCCGTCCAGTCAGGCTGATGCGATCGCGGTAGCGCGGAGGGGCGCTGGATAGCCTTCCACTGTTCGCGCAGGATCAGCAGGATCCAGTGCTTCGCTCAAAGATTCAAAACGCATCCAATCGGTTGATCGCTGTTCCAGAACGGTTGTCGGGGTAATGTCGACAATCTGCACATCGCTGAAACCTGCGTGTGTCATCAGCTGGACGAGCTGCGCAGCAGACGGAATGTGCCACACATTGCTCATCCGCGCGTAGCGGTCTCGTGGTGTGAAACCCGTTTCGCTGATCAGGGTTTCTACAACCACACGCCCGCCAGGTGCAGTAAAACCTGCAAGCCGCTGCAGATGCTCCACGGGATCTTTGCGGTGGTAGAGCACACCCATGCTGAACACCGTGTCGAAAAGTGCGCCAGGAGTTTCTTCAAAACGCGCAGGAATCACCCAGTTGGCCGCACTGCGCAGGTATTTATTGATGGCCAGATGCTGCATCACAAACACCAGGGTCGGATCGATCCCCACCACCAGATCAGCACCGGCGCTGAGCATCTGCCAGCCGAAATAGCCGTTGCCGCAGCCGACATCGAGGATCCGCTGACCTTTCAACGAACCCACGTGGGGTGCCACACGCTGCCATTTCCAGTCAGAGTGCCATTCAGTGTCCACCTGGATGCCAAACAGGTTGAAAGGCCCTTTGCGCCAGGGGTGCAGGGCACGCAAGCGTTGTTCTAGTTGAGCAAGCCCCGTCGCATCTGGGGCGCAAGGAGCGCTAGAGAGTGTGACACAGCCTTCAAGGTCGCTTGTGTGCACATCAATGTCCGGCAGACCGGCGACGGTCGCAAGCCACGCAGGCAGATCACCGTGGGTCTGCGCTGCCAGTTGGGCGGGCAGCCAGTTGGCCCATTCGGGGATCCGCATGGCCAGGTTCTGCCAGGCGATGAGTGCTTGAAGGTCTGTGGTCTTGGTCATCAATGTGTCAGATCCCGCGTGGTAAAGTAGGTTTTCGTGGTTAAGCTCAAGCGATTGTATCCATGGACGCAGACCTGCTCAGCAATTCCGAGTTGTACATCAACCGCGAACTGTCGCTGCTTGAGTTTGTAAAACGCGTTCTCGCGCAAACCAGTGACGAAACCGTACCGCTGCTGGAACGGCTGCGTTTTCTGGGTATCACAAGCTCAATCCTCGATGAGTTTTTTGAGATCCGCGTCGCCGGTCTCAAGCAGCAGGAAGCATACGGCGCCATGCAGCGTGGTGCAGACAATATGTCGCCGGGTGAACAGCTGCGGCGCATCGCCCCGATCGTGCAGAAGCTGGTTGAGAAGCAGTACCGGATCCTCAATGAAGAGATGTTGCCGGCGCTGGAGGCGCAAGGCATCCGGTTTGTTGATCACAAAAAATGGACCCACGGTCAGAAAACCTGGCTCAAGCGCTATTTCAAACGCGAACTGGCGCCGATCATCTCGCCGGTTGCACTCGATCCAGCCCATCCGTTTCCCGAACCGCTGAACAAGAGCCTGTCCTTTATTGTCATTCTGGAAGGTAAGGATGCGTTTGGCCGTAACAGCGGGAAGGCCATCGTGCAGGCGCCCCGTGCGCTGCCTCGCCTCATCCGGTTACCCGAGGAGTGCGCCGAGGGTCCCAATGACTTTGTGCTGTTAACCACGGTGATCGAAGCGCATGTGTCCAATCTTTTTCCGGGCATGCAGGCACTCGGCTGTTTTCAGTTCCGGGTGACGCGGAACAGTGATCTCTTCATTGATCCGGAAGAGGTCGACGATCTGCTGCGTGCGCTGGAAGGAGAGCTGTCTTCACGGCGCTATGGAGATGCGGTGCGGCTGGAAGTCGCCATGGATTGCCCCGAAGACATACAGGCCTTTCTGGCGGCCCAGTTCAGGGTCCGGCCGTTCGAGGTATATCACTGTGCCGGTCCGGTGAATCTGATGCACCTGGCAACGATACCCGACCGGGTGGATCGACCGGATCTGAAATATCCCGGTTTTACCCCGGCCATATCGCGGCGTTTGCGAACCGCCCCGGATCTTTTTGAGGCAATCCGAGCAGACGACATTCTGCTGCATCATCCGTTTGATTCTTTTGCACCGTTCATTGAATTTCTGCGCCAGGCTGCCAATGATCCTGCCGTTGTTTCCATTCGTCAGACCCTGTATCGAACAGGGCCGGATTCAGCAGTGGTGGAAATGCTGACGCGTGCCGCCAATGCCGGGAAAGAAGTGATGGTTGTGATCGAGCTGCGTGCGCGGTTCGATGAGGCGGCCAATATTGAACTTGCAAACCACCTGCAGGAAGCAGGTGCTCAGGTTGTCTACGGTGTAGTCGGGTACAAGACCCATGCCAAGATGTGCCTGGTGATACGCCGTGAAGGCGATACGCTGCGTCGTTATGCGCACCTTGGGACTGGCAATTACCACGCCAGAACCGCGAGGCTGTACACCGACTATGGTCTCTTTACCTGTGAAGGGCAGATGTGTGAAGACGTTCAGAACGTGTTCCAGCAGCTCACAGCCATGGGACGTGCCGGCAGGCTCAACAAGATCCTGCAGTCGCCGTTTACTCTGCACAAATCCACACTCGAGTTCATCGAACGTGAAACCGCCAACGCAAAGGCGGGAAAACCAGCAAAAATCATGGTCAAAATGAATTCTCTACTTGAGCCGCAGCTGATACAGACGCTGTATCGTGCGTCCCAGGCAGGCGTGCAGATTGACCTCATCATCCGCGGTATCTGCGCCCTGCGGCCTGGTCTCAAAGGGGTGTCTGAAAACATTCGCGTTCGTTCGATTGTCGGGCGTTTTCTGGAACACACCAGAGTGCTTTACTTTCACAACGATGATGATCCGCAGGTGTATCTGTCCAGCGCGGACTGGATGGACCGGAATTTTTTCAAACGGATTGAAGCCTGTTTTCCGGTTGAGAAACCCGATCTCAAAGCGCGGTTGATCAATGAGGCGTTCACCACTTACCTGGAAGACAATGCACAAGCGTGGGAATTGAAATCTGATGGCAGCTATGTGCGCGTTCAAGCCGACGGCGAAGAACGGGTGGTTGCTCAGGAGACTCTGCTCCGCGCTCTAACCGGTAGTTAACCAGAACTCAGCCTGACTTCACCTTCAACTCGATCGGTACCTGGCTCAGAAAGGCTGCCTCCTGATCGAGATCCAGGCGGGTGAGCGGATGCTGGTTCATCCAGTCCGCAGGAAAGGTGAGGATCAGCTGGTTCCCTTTAACCTTTGCACTTATATGCGGTAGTGGTTCAGATGAACGACTGCGGTGCAGCACTGCACTGATGCGCAGCAGGGTGATCAGACGCGTCAGTCGGGTTGCCTGTGGTGTCTGCTCAAAGACCGGCAGTTTGCGCCGATGCGCCTTGGTCAACAGCGCAAGCTGGGCCTGATCCTGCTGGGTGAAGCCGGGCATATCCATGTACTGCAACAGATAGCCGCCGTGTTTGTGGTATTGATTGTGCGAGATCTCCATACCGATCTCGTGCAGATCAGCAGCCCAGGTAAGCAGCAGCTTGTTGGCTGAATCCAGCAGTTCCCAGTCATCGGCGACCTGAGCCAGCAGCGAGATCGCGGATTCGCGCACACGTCGACTTTGCCCCAGGTCCAGGCGGTAGCGGCCAGCCAGATCAGCGACGGTGTTGTTGCGTGTGTCATCCTGGTGATGGCGACCGATCAGATCCCACATCAGACCTTCGCGCAGAGCACCTTGTGTTGTGCCCATCACCTCAAGACCAAACGAATCGAAAAAAGCCTGCAGTATGGCAACGCCGCCAGGGAACACGGCGCGCCGTTCGTTTGGCAGGCCGTTAAGTTCAATGTCGGCAACCTGACCTGCCTTGATCAGATGCTTGCGGATCGCATCCAGACCCTGACGGGTTATGGTGGGGTCAGCTGAAGGCACATCCTGCGGGGTCAGCTCGTTGATCACGTTGCTGACTGCGGTGATAGTGCCCGAGGATCCGATGGCTGCATCCCAGCCGGTCACTTTGAACGCCAGTTGAACAGCTTCGAATTCCTGCATGGCATAGCTGACCGCCCTGTCGAATTTCTTTGCTTCGATAACCCCATCGGTAAAAAATCGCTGGGACATTTCGACACACCCCAGATACAGGCTGCGAAGCATCTGTGGTTCGAAACGACGACCGAGGATGACCTCGGTGCTGCCGCCGCCGATGTCGAGCACCAGACGTCGGGTTGCATCGTCTTCCACCGCGTGCGAAACGCCGAGGTAAATGAGCCGGGCTTCTTCAAGACCCGATATGACTTCCACACCATGACCCAGATGGTCGGCCGCAACCTTTAGAAATTCGTCGGCATTGTCTGCCTCGCGCAGCGTGTTAGTCCCGACGACGCGCACATTCTGACGGGGCAGATCGCGGATGCGCTGGCCAAAGCGCTGCAGACATTCATATGCCCGCTCTACGGCAGGTCCCTGCAACACCCTGTCGGCATCCAGGCCTTCCGCCAGGCGGACCATTTCTTTGATCCGGTCGAGCACCTGAAGGCGCCCGCCGGTTTCCTGTGCAACCAGCAGATGAAAACTATTAGAGCCAAGGTCCACCGCCGCAAGCTGCCGTTGGACGCCGCTGGCGGTGGGGGACGATTCAGCCATCCGGTTGCCCGCTGAACTGATAAATGCTGGGGGGAACCGGGCAATCCAGCGTAGCGGCGATGCCGTGCAGCAGTGCACCTTCGCCAGCGCTCACGTGCTGATCTGCCAGCACGCAGGCAGCGGCGGCTTTCAACAGGCGGGGTTTGGCCAGCGGGTGCAACTCACGGAGTTTCTCCAGGGCGAGGTTCAGCCGGGTAAAATTGCGATCGGCACTTTCATCCAGACGGGTATTCAGCTGCAGGGTGGCGGCACCTTCCTGAAATGCCCGCTGGCGTGCGTCTGTGCCGACGGATGCTTCATTCGCCAGCGCCGAAAGCAGTGTAGTGCACTCGTCGGTTAACCGGTCGATATTGCGATAGCGTACCCTCGGCGCGCGATGCCCGTGGAAGTGTGAATGCAGATCCTTGCGCAGGATCCGATGCAGGACCCATTCGAACAAATCTATCTGCCGGTCAGCCCTGATCACCGCGATCACGTTGTCCATGAAGCGGTCGTATTGCTGGGTGCTCAGTTCCTTGAGTGTCGGTATGGCCAGGTCAACGAGGGTCGACTTCTGCAGGTCGTCGGTTGGCGCAAGCAGGTCGTATAACGAGGCAACCCGCTCCGGCACCCCGGTGTCTGCTTCCGCATCAATAAAACGCTGCTGAGCGGCACGGATTGCAGCATCGTCATCGAGCAGCATGGCGTAGATCAGCGCCCGCGCTGACCACGGATCAGATGTCGCTTCACGCAGAGGTGGGTCCAGACCGTCGAGCAGGGTGGTCGCATTGTGCAGACCGGCTTCCGTGAGGGTGCCAATCTGGTCGATCAACTGATCAGCGGAGACATTAACCTCAGCCGAACCCGGCGCCTGCAGGTGAGGCACTGCGGTCTGATCACCCATTACCGGCCGGCCGGCGAAGGAGGAGGTTGTTTCACTCTCGCCAGCAGAATAACCAATGGGTGCATTCAACACCGGAAATTCACCATCCCAGCTTGGGTCGATGGCGCGAATTCTTTTTGGCAACGGAGGATGGGTCGCTGTCAGAGCTCCGAGAAAAGCGGGTCCGATCGCGCCAAAGAACATATGGCTCAGTTCCTTGGCCTCCGGGCGTTGCATGCTTGATCCGTAACTGACCCCGCCAATCTTTTTCAATGCATCAGCGATGCCTTTTGGATGCCGGGTGAACTGCACGGCAGAAGAGTCTGCCAGGTATTCGCGTTGCCGGCTCACCGCGGCTTTGATCATGTTGCCAAAGAACGTACCGCCAAAGCCGATAACGATCAGACCCAGACCCAGCGCAAGCAATGGCATGCCGTCTTTGCGACTGCCCCCCCCGGTACGCAGGATCAGGTAGCCGATCATGCCGAGAAAAACGATGCCATGCAGAATGGCGATCAGGCGCAGGTTGATGTTCATGTCACCGTTTAAGATGTGGCTGAACTCGTGCGCCACCACCCCCTGCAGTTCTTCCCGGTTGAGGAAGTCGAGGGTGCCCTGGTTGATGCCGATGACCGCATCTTCAGGCGCAAACCCGGCGGCAAAGGCGTTGATGCCTGGTTCGGGGATCAGATAGACGGGGGGTACCGGGATGCCTGCTGCGATGGCCATTTCTTCCACCACGTTCAACAGGCGCCGTTGTTTCAGATCGCGCGTGCTGTGCGTGATCAGTTGCCCACCCAGAGCTTCAGCAATTCCCCGGCCGCCACTTTTCAGGGTCAGATACTTGTACAACATGGCAATACTGACCACACCGATCACGCCCATGCTGATGGCGATCCAGCGTTCCGTTGAAATACCGGCTGCCTGATCCACCAGGTTGACCTGGCCGTCTGGCGGTGTGGTGACAAAAAACAGCACGCCTATCAGGACGTTGGTCAGAACGATCAGCGTGACCACTGCCAGGGTAAAGAGCAGAGCCAGATAGAGGGTCTTTCGCCGGGCGTTGTCCTGTGCGGCGAAGAAATTCAAATGGGTGCACCCGTTCTCAGGTAAAAAGTGTCAGATTAAAACTATCAGGGAAAGTCCGCTCAGGTAAAAGAAACCTTGGGTGCGGTCTGCATGGCTTCCCGATCCTCATACTCTAAAAGCTCAGCATCCTCGCCGTGACCAAAGAAACCGGCCACGATGTTGGGCGGGAAGGTCTGTTTGTAGGTGTTGTATTCGGTGACCTGATCATTATAAGCCTGGCGCGAAAAGGCGACTTTGTTCTCGGTACTGGTCAGTTCTTCCGACAGCTGCATCATGTTCTGGTTGGCCTTGAGATCAGGATAGGCCTCCATCACCACATTGAACCGCGCCATGGCACCGCCGAGCACGCCTTCCGCCCCCGAAAGTTCTTTGATGGCAGCTGCGTTGGATGGATCTTTTGCCGCGGCCTGCAGACCGGCCATCGCCTGATTACGGGCGGAGATGACCGCTTCCAGGGTTTCTCGTTCGTGGGCCATGTAACCCTTGGCGACTTCGATCAGATTCGGAATCAGATCGTAGCGTCGCTTGAGCTGCACCTCGATCTGTGAAAATCCGTTCTTGAACCGGTTTTTCAGCGTGACGAGCTTGTTGTAGATGGCGACCAGCCACAGGCCGACTACCGCCAGCACCACCAGTCCGATGATGGTTTCCATTCAATGCCCCATTAACAAAAGTCAGGCCGTAGAGTACCCGGCTGCGACCCAAAATTGAATTGATGATTCGCGGGTCGCTTGCCTGCCGATCTTTTCAGTCGGGCAGACCGAGCACGCGTTTGGCGATCACGTTCAGCTGCACTTCGCTGGTGCCGCCTTCGATGGAGTTTGCCTTGGAGCGCAGCCACTGCCTGGTGGTGCCGATTTCCTTGTCGCTGAAAGCTGGCCCTTCCCAGCCAACACTCTGAGTGCCGATGCACGAAAGCATCAGCTCGTACTTGAGTTTGTTCTGCTCGGTGCCGTAGTACTTGAACATGCTCGCCAGATGGCCGTTGGCGTTGCCGGTTCTGGCCTCTTCACCTGCACGTCGCAGGGTGTACTGAAATGCCTTGTCGTTCATACGGTGCTGACTTACCTGGCCGCGCAGGGCCGGATCGCTGATTTTGCCGTCGGTTTCACCAACGTATTCCAGAGCGACGTCTTCCAGTTTGCGCCCGCCACCACCGGCTGCCGAGGCACCGCCAATGCCTGCGACCATATTGCGTTCGTGTTGCAACAGACGTTTGGCGATGGTCCAGCCGTTATTAAGTTCGCCAACCAGGTTGCCCTTCGGCACCTTCACATTGTCAAAGAACGTCTGGCAGAACGGCGAAGAACCGCTGATCAGCTCGATGGGTGAGGTACTCACGCCTTCGCTTTCCATATCAAAAAGCACAAAGCTGATGCCTTCGTGTTTGGGTGCAGCCGGGTCGGTTCGGACCAGGCAGAATATCCAGTCACACTGATCGGCAAACGAGGTCCAGATCTTTGCGCCGTTGACCAGGAAATAGTCGCCTTTGTCCTCAGCCTTGGTCTGCAGACCGGCCAGATCGGAGCCGTAGGAGGGTTCTGAATAACCCTGACACCAGCGGATTTCACCGCGGGCGATACGGGTCAGGTGGGTCAACTTCTGTTCATGGCTTGCGAACTCGAGCATTGCCGGTCCCAGCATCCAGATGCCGAAACTCTGCAGCGGTGACCTTGCCCGGATCCTGCCCA
>JAQBYL010000045.1 GCA_027622495.1 Pseudomonadota bacterium | reverse complement strand
TAGCTCAATTGGCAGAGCAGCGGTCTCCAAAACCGCAGGTTGGGGGTTCGATTCCCTCCTGGCCTGCCAATAGGATCGAAACTTGAGTGCAAACACAGAAACATCCAGCGTATTCAGCCTCGATTGGCTGAAGTGGCTGCTCGTCATTGGGTTGCTCGTCGCAGGCGTGTTCGGAAACTGGTACTACGCAGACCAGTCGTTGCTCTATCGCGTGCTCGGTCTGCTGGCAGTTGCGTCGGTTGCTGTTCTTCTCGCATTGCAAACGGCGCGTGGAAGAGCGACCTGGTCGATCCTGAAAGAGGCGCGAAGTGAAATCCGGCGGGTGGTGTGGCCCACACGTCAGGAGACGATGCAGACCACGATGGTGGTATTGGTCCTGGTGCTGATTTTTGCGCTGATATTGTGGCTGCTTGACTCAGGGCTTAGTTGGTTAGTCTCTACGGTGATTGGATAACACGCATGAAAAAGTGGTACGTCGTCCATGCCTACTCTGGTTTTGAAAAGAATGTCGCTCGAGCCCTGATTGAGCGTGTTGGCCTGTCGAAGCTGAAGGAATTCTTCGGCGACATTCTGGTCCCCAGCGAAGAAGTGGTGGAAATGCGCGGTGGTCAAAAACGGCGCAGCGAACGCAAATTCTTTCCCGGCTACGTGCTGGTTGAGATGGAGCTGAACGAAGACACCTGGCACCTTGTTAAAGAAACTCCGCGTGTGATGGGGTTCATTGGCGGCAAGGCCGACCAGCCGGCACCTCTTACTGACCGCGAAGCAGCAGCGATCCTCGATCGTGTTGCGGTCGGCAGCGAAAGAGCAACGCCGAAGACAGTTTTTGAGCCTGGAGAAATCGTGCGTGTGGTCGATGGACCGTTCAACGATTTCAACGGGGTGGTAGAAGCAGTGAATTACGAGAAGAACCGGCTGAAGGTTGCGGTGACCATATTTGGTCGCTCAACGCCGGTTGAACTCGATTTCGGTCAGGTCGAAAAGGGCTGATCTAACAGCGATCGGGTCACCGATGGCGTGAATATGACGGGGAGTGTTGGTCCTTACGTGACCGCACGTGAACACCCGCAAGGAGTGAGAATGGCGAAGAAGGTTCTGGCCTACATTAAGTTGCAGGTAAAAGCGGGTCAGGCGAACCCGAGTCCACCGGTGGGTCCGGCCCTCGGTCAGCATGGTTTGAATATCATGGATTTCTGCAAGACGTTCAATGCACAGACGCAGAGCATGGAGCCTGGCTTGCCAATCCCGGTGGTGATCACCGCGTACGCTGATCGCAGCTTCACCTTTGTGACCAAGACGCCGCCGGCAGCAGTACTGTTGCTGAAAGCTGCCAAGCTCAACAAAGGAAGTGCGACGCCCAATACGGTCAAAGTGGCCAAGGTAACCCGTGCGCAACTTGAAGAGATTGCCAAGATCAAAGAGCCGGACTTGACCGCAGCCAGCATGGATGCAGCAGTTCGAACGATTGCCGGTACTGCTCGCAGCGTTGGCATCGACGTGGAGGGTGTGTAAATGGCTAAGCTGACAAAGCGCATGCGCTCAATTGCGGAGAAAGTGGATCGACAGAAGGCGTATCCGGTGGATGAGGCGGTCGCATTGCTGACCGAACTTTCAAAGACCAGGTTCAAAGAGTCATTCGATGTCGCGGTCAATCTGGGTGTCGACCCGCGCAAATCTGACCAGGCAGTTCGTGGCGCCACCACGCTTCCGCACGGAAGTGGCAAGACGGTTCGCGTTGCGGTGTTCGCCCAGGGTGAACTGGCAGACAAAGCAACCGCTGCTGGTGCAGACCTGGTAGGTTTTGACGATCTGGCCGACAAGGTAAAAGCCGGCCAGTTGGACTTTGATGTGGTGATTGCCACGCCGGACGCCATGCGGATTGTTGGTCAGCTCGGCAAGGTTCTCGGTCCGCGAGGATTGATGCCGAACCCGAAAACCGGAACGGTGACACCAGACGTTGAAACTGCAGTTAAGAATGCCAAGTCGGGCCAGATTCAGTATCGGGCTGATCGCGGCGGCATCATTCATGGCAGTGTCGGTCAGGTTGGATTCAATACGACACAGATAAAAGAAAACATCGAGGCGCTGATCAATGACCTGAAAAAGGCCAAACCATCGTCAGCAAAAGGTGTTTATCTGAAACAGATCACCCTGTCCACGACCATGGGCCCGGGTGTTGCAATCGATCAAACTTCGCTGGAGGTCTGATCTCCAGCACAGTGGGGTGCGAAATTCCCCAGTTAAATTTGAAGGTATGCGAACCGTGAGTTCGTCTCCGTCAAAAACCGTAGGTGTCCGCCTGTGCTCCGCACAGGTAAGCCCGTGCTCCGCACAGGTCCGTGCTTTGCACGGGGACTTAATTTCCTACGCAGACGGTGAAGCCAGACGAAGCGAGCTTGTCTCGTCAACTTGGACTCGCCGTGACGCGATTAAGCGCGCCACTAAAACGCGCTGGAGTCGCGGAACTAAAAACGTAACGGATGTTCATGCCCACGCATGGACGGCGAATCCGAGGAGAAGCCAGTGGCATTAAAACTCGAGCAAAAGAAGCAAATCGTTGCCGAGGTTAACGAAGCCGCAGGGAACGCGTTATCGGCCGTGCTGGCTGACTATCGCGGTTTGACTGTAGGTCAGATGACTGAGCTGCGTGTGAAAGCACGTGAGCAGGGCGTCTATCTGCGTGTCGTCCGCAATACGTTGGCAAAACGGGCGATGGAAGGAACGGAATATGAGTGCCTGGATTCAGCATTCATTGGTCCGACCCTGATTGCGTTCTCGAAGGAAAGCCCAGGAGCTGCAGCAAGGTTGTTGAAAGAGTTCGCCAAGGTGAACGCTGCGCTGAATGTTACAGCGCTCGCCATCGGCGGTGAACTTCTCGACGCCTCGCAACTCGATGCAGTTGCGAAGTTGCCGACCCGGGATGAAGCCTTAGCAATTCTGATGGGTGTCATGCAGGCGCCAATCGTCAAGTTGGCCCAGACCTTTAAAGAGGTCCCGGGCAAGCTGGTAAGGACGATTGCTGCAATAGCTGATCAGAAGCAGGCGCAGAGCTAACCAACAACGAACTTGTTTCGACTAAAAGGAGATCAAAAGTGGCATTGTCGAAAGACGATATATTGAACGCGATTGCCGACATGAGCGTCATGCAGGTAGTTGAACTCGTCCAGGCTATGGAAGAGAAATTTGGCGTGTCTGCAGCAGCGGCGGTGGCAGCAGCCCCGGCGGCTGGTGGCGACGCCGGCGGCGCAGTTGAAGAAGAGCAGGACTCCTTCCAGGTGATACTGACTTCTTCAGGCGAGAAGAAAGTCAACGTGATCAAAGCAGTTCGCGCGATCACCGGTCTCGGCTTGAAAGAAGCCAAGGCATTGGTTGACGAAGCACCTTCCGCGATAAAAGAAGATGCGACAAAGAGCGAAGCAGAAGACCTCAAGAAACAGCTCGAAGAAGCTGGTGGGACGGTTGAGCTCAAATAGATTGAGCAAGGCTGCCTTCTGCACCTGGCTGGCCTTCGTTGTTCCTCAAGGGATGACGGGCGCCGGCCGTTCGTCGTTGTGTGACTTCAATGGACTGCTCAACGAACACACACCGACTGCCCGAATAGCGGGTCACACAAACTGCTTTCAAGCGAATATGAGCATGGGAGATTCGAATGGCGTATAGCTTCACCGAGAAAAAACGCATCCGCAAAGACTTCGGCCGACTGGCTGAGTCAATGGAGATGCCGTATCTGCTGGCCATCCAGGTAGATTCTTACAACAGGTTTCTGCAGCTGGATAAGCAGGGTGACGCACGAGAGGACGTAGGCCTGCATGCTGCGTTTCGATCCGTGTTTCCAATTGTCAGCTATTCAGGCAACGCAGCGCTTGAGTACGTGGACTACCGTCTGGGAACACCTGCATTCGATGTACGCGAAAGTGTGCTTCGCGGTTTTACCTATGCAGCGCCGCTGCGGGTGAAAGTGCAGCTGATCATCTATGACAAAGAATCTTCTGCAAAAGCGATCAAAGACGTTAAAGAGCAGGAAGTGTATCTGGGAGAAATCCCGCTCATGACCGAAAACGGCACCTTCGTGATCAACGGCACAGAGCGTGTGGTGGTGTCGCAGTTGCACAGATCGCCTGGTGTGTTCTTTGACCACGACCGGGGCAAGACACATTCTTCGGGTAAGCTTTTGTATTCGGCAAGGATCATCCCTTACCGTGGCTCATGGCTCGACTTTGAGTTCGATATAAAAGACTGTGTGTTTGTCCGGATCGACCGACGCCGCAAGCTGCCTGCCACCATCATTCTTCGAGCGCTCGGCTACACGGGTGAAGAAGTGCTGGACATGTTCTTTGATAAGAGCGTCTTCCACGTGAAGAAGGCTGGCTTTTCGATGGACCTCATCCCCGAGCGGATGCGCGGTGATGTGGCCACATTCGATATATCCAACAGTGCTGGCGAGGTTATCGTTGAGGTAGGCAAGCGGATTACTGCCCGCCACGTCCGCCTGCTGGAAGACTCCAAGATCAGACGTCTGGACGTTCCGCGCGAATACCTGATGGATCGGGTTATCGCCAAGGACGTGATTAACGAATCCACCGGTGAAATACTGGTTGCCTGCAACACCATGATTACCGAAGAGGTCCTCGAAGCGTTGCTTGAAGCAGGTGTATCCAACATCGTGACGATCTACACCAACGAACTCGACCGCGGACCCTACATATCCGAAACGCTGCGCATCGATCCGACCAGCAATCGCCTTGAAGCGCTGGTTGAAATCTACCGCATGATGCGCCCGGGAGAGCCGCCGACAAAAGAGGCTGCTGAAAACCTGTTCCACAACCTGTTCTTCTCCACCGAACGCTATGACCTCTCTGCAGTTGGACGAATGAAGTTCAACCGTCGCCTTGGCCGTGAAGAAACAGTTGGTGAAGGCGTCCTCAAGAATGAGGACATCATCGAAGTCCTGCGCACACTCATTGATATCCGGAACGGTAACGGTTCTGTGGATGACATCGACCATCTCGGCAACCGACGCGTGCGTTCTGTTGGTGAGATGACAGAAAACCAGTTTCGCGTGGGTCTGATCCGCGTTGAACGCGCAGTGAAAGAACGCCTGAGCCTGGCTGAGTCAGAAGGTCTCATGCCGCAGGACATGATCAATGCCAAGCCGGTAGGTGCTGCGATCAAGGAATACTTCGGGTCCAGCCAGCTGTCTCAGTTCATGGACCAGAATAACCCGTTGTCTGAGGTTACCCACAAACGTCGGGTGTCGGCGCTTGGACCGGGCGGCCTGACCCGGGAACGTGCCGGGTTTGAAGTCCGCGACGTGCATCCCACCCACTATGGGCGGGTGTGTCCGATTGAAACACCAGAAGGTCCGAACATTGGCCTGATCAACAGCCTGGCATCTTATGCACGCACCAATGAGTACGGTTTTCTGGAAACACCTTACCGTAAAGTTGTGGCTGGCAAAGTCACCAAAGACATCGAGTATCTGTCAGCCATTGACGAGGCGGAATACGTCATCGCGCAAGCGAGTTCGATCATTGATGCCAAAGGTGCATTCGTTGAAGAGCTTGTCGACGTTCGACATCAGAACGAATTCACCAAGACAACTGCAGACAACGTCAACTTCATGGATGTGTCACCGCGGCAGGTGGTCTCCATCGCTGCATCGCTGATTCCATTCCTTGAGCACGACGATGCCAACCGCGCCCTGATGGGCTCCAATATGCAGCGTCAGGCAGTACCCACCTTGCGAGCCGAAAAGCCGCTGGTCGGGACCGGCATTGAAGGCGTTGTTGCACGGGATTCCGGTGTCTGCGTGATTGCCAAGAAAGGCGGCACGGTAGACAGCGTCGACGCAGCGCGGATTGTGGTCCGCGTCGCCGATACTGAAACCGAAGCGGGCGAAGCAGGCGTAGAAATCTACAACCTGACCAAGTTCACCCGATCGAATCAGAACACCTGTATCAATCAGCGACCGCTGGTGAAACCGGGTGATCGGATTGAGCGCGGTGACGTGCTTGCGGACGGACCGTCCATCGACATGGGCGAGTTGGCGCTTGGGCAGAATATGCGTATCGCATTCATGCCCTGGAATGGTTACAACTACGAAGATTCGATCCTGGTTTCGGAGCGGGTGGTTCAGGAAGACCGGTTCACCAGTATTCACATCCAGGAACTCACCTGCATCGCCAGGGACACACGCTTAGGCCCTGAAGAAGTCACGTGCGACATTCCTAATGTCGGTGAAGGCGCGCTGTCGAAGCTCGATGAGTCGGGCATCGTCTATATCGGTGCGGAAGTCGGCGCAGGCGATATTCTGGTCGGCAAGGTAACACCAAAGGGTGAAACCCAGCTCACACCTGAAGAAAAGCTGCTTCGCGCGATCTTCGGTGAGAAAGCCTCCGATGTAAAAGACACCTCATTGCGGGTGCCAACCAGCGTTAAAGGGACGATCATCGACGTACGGGTGTTTACCCGCGACGGCGTTGAAAAAGACCAGCGCGCAAAAGATATTGAACAGTCTGAACTCGCTCAGATCCGCAAAGACCTGGACGATGAATACCGGATCGTCGAAGTGGCGACCTTTGAGCGCCTGCAAAGTGCGCTGATCGGCAATGCTGCAGCCAGTGCACCTGGTCAGAGCAAAGGCCTTTCGATCGATGCGGAATATCTGAAGAGTCTTGAGCATGACGACTGGTTCAAGATCCGGATGAAGGATGACGTGCTCAACGCGCAGATCGAGCGGGCTGAAGCGCAGCTTGGTGAGCGGCGCAACAAACTCGATGCCATCTATGCAGACAAGCGCTCAAAGCTTGAAAGTGGCGATGACCTGGCACCCGGTGTGCTGAAGATCGTTAAGGTATACCTCGCGATCAAGCGTCGTATCCAGCCTGGTGACAAGATGGCGGGTCGTCATGGGAACAAGGGCGTGATCTCGGTTATCAAGCCGGTTGAAGACATGCCCTACGACGAGCACGGCGAACCGGTGGATATCGTGTTGAACCCACTGGGTGTGCCATCCCGAATGAACGTCGGGCAGGTGCTCGAGACGCATCTTGGCTGGGCCGCCAAAGGGATTGGCGACCGGATCAACGAGATGCTCGAAACTCAGAAGAGCGTCGCCACCTTGCGCGAATATCTCGATCAGGTCTACAACACTGATGGTGAGCAGAGAGAAGATCTCAACTCGTTAAACGATGACGAGATAATGACTCTGTCGAACAACCTGCGAAAAGGCGTTCCGATGGCCACGCCGGTATTTGACGGCGCGAATGAACAGGAAATCAAGCGCATGCTGGAGCTGGCGGGTCTGCCTGTGACAGGTCAGACCACGTTGTTTGATGGTCGGACCGGTGAGCAGTTCGACCGGCCCGTTACGGTGGGCTACATGTATGTGTTGAAGCTCAACCATCTGGTAGACGACAAGATGCACGCCCGTTCAACTGGCTCTTACAGTCTTGTTACCCAGCAGCCGCTGGGTGGTAAGGCCCAGTTTGGCGGTCAACGCTTTGGTGAGATGGAAGTCTGGGCACTGGAAGCATACGGTGCGGCCTACACGCTGCAGGAGATGCTGACCGTCAAGTCTGACGACGTTGCCGGCCGGACGAAGATGTACAAGAACATCGTCGACGGTGATTTCCGGATGGAACCGGGGATGCCGGAGTCCTTCAACGTGCTGGTCAAAGAGATTCGCTCTCTTGGCATCGACATGGAGCTGGAAGCCGAATGATCAGAATGTCCAATAAATCACGCGGAATTGACCTCGAATACCTAGCGGAGGTGAGATAAGTGAAAGACCTGCTGAACCTGTTGAAATCACAGAACGACGTTGAAGAATTCGATGCGCTTCGCATCGGCCTTTCCTCGCCGGAACTGATCCGTTCCTGGTCGTTCGGAGAAGTCAAAAAGCCGGAGACGATCAACTATCGAACCTTCAAGCCTGAGCGCGACGGTCTTTTCTGTGCCCGTATATTCGGACCGGTCAAAGACTACGAATGCCTTTGCGGAAAGTACAAGCGCCTGAAGCATCGGGGTGTCATCTGTGAAAAGTGTGGCGTTGAAGTCACGCTTACCAAGGTGCGTCGTGAGCGCATGGGGCATGTTGAACTGGCCAGTCCAGTTGCCCACATCTGGTTTCTGAAGTCGCTGCCGTCACGGATCGGCCTGCTGCTAGACATGACCCTTCGGGATATCGAGCGCGTGCTCTATTTCGAGTCGTTTGTGGTCGTTGATCCCGGTCTGACCGATCTGGAAACTGGTCAATTACTGACTGACGAAGACTACTACCAGAAGCTCGAAGAGTTTGGTGACGAGTTTGACGCCAGGATGGGCGCTGAAGCGATCCGGGCACTGTTGCAGGCGCTCGATATGCCCAGCGACATCGCCCGTCTGCGCGAAGAGATACCGGCGACTAACTCCGAGACCAAGATCAAGAAGCTGTCCAAGCGATTGAAGCTCATGGAGGCGTTTGAAAAATCAGGCAACAAGCCTGAGTGGATGATCATGACCGTGCTGCCGATTCTGCCGCCGGATCTGCGTCCGCTGGTGCCGCTGGATGGCGGTCGGTTCGCAACCTCTGATCTGAACGATCTGTATCGTCGTGTAATCAACCGCAACAACCGTCTGAAGCGACTGCTGGATCTGTCTGCTCCAGACATTATCGTGCGGAATGAAAAGCGCATGCTGCAGGAATCCGTTGATGCGCTGCTCGACAACGGCCGACGTGGCCGGGCGATCACCGGTTCCAACAAGCGACCGTTGAAGTCGCTTGCCGACATGATCAAAGGCAAACAGGGCCGGTTCCGTCAGAACCTGCTCGGCAAACGCGTTGACTACTCCGGTCGTTCAGTGATCGTTGTTGGCCCCACCTTGCGGCTGCATCAGTGCGGTCTGCCGAAGAAAATGGCATTGGAACTGTTCAAGCCGTTTATTTTCTCCAAGCTCGAAGGGCGCGGGCTCGCGACCACAATCAAAGCAGCCAAGAAAATGGTTGAGCGCGAAACACCGGAAGTGTGGGACATCCTCGCCGAGGTGATCCGCGAGCATCCAGTGCTCCTGAACCGTGCGCCGACCCTTCACCGGTTAGGCATTCAGGCGTTTGAGCCGGTTCTGATCGAAGGTAAGGCAATCCAGTTGCATCCGCTGGTATGTACTGCATACAACGCGGACTTCGACGGTGACCAGATGGCCGTGCACGTCCCGCTTACGCTGGAAGCGCAGCTCGAAAGTCGAGCCCTGATGATGTCTACCAACAACATCCTTTCACCGGCGAGTGGTGAGCCGATCATCGTGCCTTCTCAGGACGTTGTTCTCGGTGTGTACTACATGACCAGCGAAAAAGTGAATGTCCGGGGTGAAGGTTCCGCGTTTGCGGATCTGAACGAAGTGCATCGAGCACATGGCTCGGGTGAAGTCGACCTGCATGCACGGGTGAAGGTCCGGATTACCGAGCGTCTGGCAGATGAACAAGGCGTGTTACAGACCACACGATCTCTTGTGGACACCACAGTTGGCCGCGCCCTTTTGTTCGATATCGTTCCTGATGGCCTGCCGTTTTCGCTGGTCAATAAGGCGATGGACAAGCGCTCCATCTCGACGCTGATCAACACCTGCTATCGAAACGTCGGTCTGAAAGACACGGTGATCTTCGCCGATCAGCTGATGTACACAGGTTTTGCCCATTCAACTTCGTCTGGATCGTCTGTTGGCGTAGAAGACTTTGTTATACCGGTAGAGAAAACCAAAATCATCGAAAATGCCCAGGATGAAGTTGCTGAGATCGAATCTCAGTATGCTTCCGGCCTGGTTACACAAGGTGAGAAGTACAACAAAGTTGTGGATATCTGGTCGCGTGCAAACGATCTGGTCGCTCGTTCGATGATGGATGGTATATCGAAAGAAACGGTGATTAACCGTGAAGGGAATGCAGAGCAGCACGCCTCCTTTAACTCGGTGTTTATCTACGCGGATTCGGGTGCTCGGGGTTCCCCTGCACAGATTCGTCAGCTCGCCGGTATGCGCGGTTTGATGACGCGGCCCGATGGCAGCATCATCGAGAATGCAATTACCGCCAATTTCCGTGAAGGTCTGTCGGTAAATGAGTATTTCATCTCGACACACGGCGCGCGGAAAGGGCTGGCTGACACCGCGCTCAAGACAGCGAACTCCGGGTATCTGACCCGTCGCCTGGTGGACGTAGCTCAGGATGTGGTTATCACCAGTCATGACTGTGGTACCGAAGAAGGCCTGCTGGTTGCGGCAATCATCGAAGGTGGTGACGTCGTCGAGCCCCTGGGTGACAGGGTTCTCGGGCGGGTTATTGCAAAGAACGTCTACGCCGCTGATGGCAAGAACGTGTTGATAGAAGCCGGCACGCTGCTCGACGAAGCTATGGTCGATCAGTTGGACGGTCTTGGTATCGATGAAGTGATCGTCCGTTCAACCATCAGCTGTGAAACCCGTTTTGGTGTCTGTTCCATGTGCTACGGCCGGGATCTGGCACGCGGTCACCTGATTAACGTCGGCGAAGCGGTAGGTGTTATAGCTGCGCAGTCAATCGGCGAGCCGGGTACTCAGCTGACTATGCGTACCTTCCACATTGGTGGTGCGGCGTCCCGGGCCACAGCGATTGACTCGGTTCAGGTCAAGCACGGTGGAACAGTCCGTCTGCATAACATGAAGACAGTCCAGCGGGAGTCGGGCGAACTGATCGCAGTCTCCCGTTCCGGCGAAATCGCCATTGCGGATGACCATGGGCGGGAACGAGAGCGTTACAAGCTGCCTTACGGTGCAGAAATATCCGTTGGGGATAATCAGACTGTAGACGCCGGTCAGGTTATTGCTCAATGGGACCCCCACACTCATCCGATTGTTACTGAAGTGGCCGGTACAGTTAAGCTTGAGCAGATGGAGGAAGGTCTTTCGATCAACCGCCAGATCGACGAGTTGACTGGCATACCGAATATCAGCGTGATGGATCCGAAGGATCGGCCCACAGCCGGTAAGGACTTGCGTCCTGCCGTGCGGTTGGTTGATGCAGAAGGCGAAGACGCCCTGTTGCCAGGCAGTGACATACCGGCGCACTACTTTCTGCCGAACAACGCGGTTCTCAATCTTGAGGACGATGCCCACGTCGGGGTGGGCGATATCATCGCCCGGATACCTCAGGAAGGCTCCAAGACCCGCGACATTACCGGGGGTCTGCCGCGTGTTGCCGATCTGTTTGAGGCTCGCAAACCGAAAGAACCGGCAATCCTTGCAGAGATCAGCGGTACCGTCAGTTTCGGCAAAGAAACCAAAGGCAAGCGTCGTCTGGTGATTACCCCTGCGGAAGGGGACGCCAATGAAACCCTGGTTCCGAAGTGGCGCACCATTGGTGTGTTTGATGGTGAGCATGTGGAGCGCGGTGAGGTCGTCTGTGACGGGCCACCCAGCTCACACGATATTCTGCGCCTGAAGGGTGTAGAGGCGCTTGCCAACTACATCGTCAATGAAATCCAGGAGGTCTATCGCCTGCAGGGTGTAAAAATCAACGACAAGCATATCGAAGTGATCGTTCGCCAGATGCTGCGAAAAGCGGAAGTCACCCATTCGGGAGAGTCCGCACTGATCCGCGGTGAGCAGGTCGAGTACACAACCGTCCTGTCTACCAACGAAGCACTGGTCGCCGAGAAAAAGGATCAGGTCAGTTACCAGCGTGTGCTGCTCGGGATTACCAAGGCCTCACTGGCAACCGAGTCCTTCATCTCTGCAGCGTCGTTCCAGGAAACTACGCGTGTCCTCACAGAGGCTGCGGTTACCGGCAAGCAGGACTTCCTGCGCGGCCTGAAGGAAAACGTCGTTGTAGGACGTCTGATTCCTGCGGGTACCGGGCTTACGTACCACAATGAGCGGCTACGCAAGCGCGAACGGGAAGCGGCGGCAAAGCTTGCCAAAACTCAGGGGATTACTGCAGAAGAGATGGAACAGGCGCTGTCGGAGGCGCTGAGTTCACAAGACTGAGGATTTGCCCGATCTTGTGCGCGGGGATGATGCCTCGATGCAGATGTACTGGCGTCATTCCCGGTTGATATGCGCCTGATGGGCGATTACAATCGCGCGCCACTTTGCCCTGCGCTACAAAAGACCTGCGCCACAAAAGTGTGGGTGGCACAGTAGACCCAAATGAAGTGGGCCGGAATAATGTGGGCGGAAATGTGGGCAGGTGTGTTCACGCTGAACACAGTTTTAATTTAGGAGTTCGACAAACAAGATGGCAACGGTTAGCCAACTGATCAGAAAGCCGCGCACGCGCAAGGTTGACAAGAATATTGTACCGGCGTTGCAGGGCTGTCCGCAGAAGCGTGGAGTCTGCACCCGCGTCTATACCACAACTCCGAAAAAGCCGAACTCTGCGCTTCGAAAGGTGTGTCGGGTGCGTTTGACCAACGGTTTTGAGGTGACCTCATATATCGGTGGTGAAGGCCACAACCTGCAGGAGCACTCGGTTGTGCTGATTCGCGGCGGCCGGGTCAAAGACCTCCCCGGTGTTCGTTATCACACAATTCGCGGAACACTGGATGCGTCTGGTGTTTCAGATCGGCGTCAGTCCAGAAGCAAGTACGGCGCAAAAAGACCTAAATAACCAATCCAGCCACTCCGAGTAAGGCCCCGGAACACTTGGGGATTTACCTGAAGCAAGGGAGAATACAATGCCAAGACGCAGAGTCGTCTCGAAACGGGAAGTACTTCCCGATCCGAAGTATCACAATAAAACGGTCGCCAAATTCATCAACCATGTCATGGTTAGTGGCAAAAAAGCTGTAGCAGAGAGCATCGTCTATGGCGCGTTGACCCGTATCGAAGAGCGGGATCACAATAACGCGGTCGAGGTTTTCGAAAAAGCGCTTGAAGCTGTAGCACCGTTTGTAGAAGTAAAAGCACGTCGCGTCGGTGGTGCAACCTATCAGGTACCGGTTGAAGTTCGTCCATCCAGACGGGAAGCGCTGGCAATGCGCTGGTTGGTAGACAGCGCCCGTAAGCGTGGTGAGAAATCCATGGCGGCGCGTCTGGCCGGTGAGCTGATGGATGCAGCCGATGGCCGCGGCACAGCAGTTAAAAAGCGCGAAGACACACACCGGATGGCAGATGCCAACCGTGCGTTTTCGCATTATCGCTACTGACTATCAACATATAGTTAACGGACAGCTTCATGCCTCGCACGACTCCCCTCTCGCGCTACCGTAATATCGGTATCGTGGCGCACGTAGATGCCGGTAAAACGACAACTACGGAACGGGTGCTTTTCTATACCGGTCTGTCCCACAAGATCGGTGAGGTCCATGATGGCGCAGCTACCATGGACTGGATGGCGCAGGAGCAGGAGCGTGGTATCACCATTACCTCTGCTGCTACCACCTGCTTCTGGAAAGGCATGAACCAGCAGTACGACGAGCATCGCGTCAATATCATTGACACACCCGGGCACGTGGATTTCACCATTGAGGTGGAGCGAAGCCTCAGGGTGCTCGACGGCGCTGTAGTGGTGTTCTGCGGGACCTCAGGGGTCGAGCCGCAGTCAGAAACCGTCTGGCGCCAGGCTAACCGTTACGAAGTTCCGCGCATTGTTTTTGTTAACAAGATGGACCGTGCCGGTGCTGATTTCATCCGTGTGGTTGATCAGATCAAAGATCGTCTGGGCTCCAACCCCATACCCATTCAGCTGGCCATCGGTTCAGAAGAAAATTTCAAAGGCATCGTCGACCTGATTCGTATGAAGGCCGTTTACTGGAACGAAGAAGACCAGGGTCTGACTTACAACCTCGAGGACATCCCTGCAGACCTGCAGGAAGATGCCGAGAACTATCGCTCGCAGATGGTTGAGTGTGCAGCGGAAGCCACAGAAGAACTCATGGATAAATACCTCGACACGGGTGATTTATCAGAAGAAGAAATCCGCAAAGGTCTGCGGATCCGCACCATTGCTAACGAAGTCGTGCTGGCGTTGTGTGGCTCGGCGTTCAAAAACAAGGGTGTCCAGGCGATGCTCGACGCGGTGATTGAATACCTTCCTGCGCCCACAGAAGTAAAAGCGATTGATGGGATTCTGGAAGACGGTGAAACGCACGCAATACGTGAAGCCGACGATAGTGCTCCATTTTCTGCTCTGGCCTTCAAGATCGCCACCGATCCGTTCGTCGGAACGCTGACGTTCTTTCGCGTTTATTCCGGTGTGCTCAAGTCCGGCGACCAGGTGTACAACCCGGTTAAAAGCCGCAAAGAGCGGGTCGGCCGAATGGTGCAGATGCATGCCAACGATCGTAAAGAGATCAAGGAAGTTCGCGCTGGCGACATCGCTGCAGCCATCGGTCTAAAAGATGTCACCACTGGCGACACGCTGTGTGCGCTGAGTGACCTGATTACGCTTGAAAAAATGGAATTTCCCGAGCCGGTGATCTCGGTTGCGGTGGAGCCTAAATCAGTTCCCGACCAGGAAAAGATGGGCGTCGCGCTTGGCAAACTGGCGCAGGAAGACCCTTCATTCAGGGTTCAGACCGACCCTGAATCCGGTCAGACAATTATTTCCGGCATGGGTGAGCTTCACCTGGATATCATCGTTGACCGGATGCGACGTGAATTAAACGTCGAAGCCAA
>JAQBYL010000044.1 GCA_027622495.1 Pseudomonadota bacterium | reverse complement strand
ATGCGGCCGGTCAGGCCGCGGCCAGCATGCGTCAGGACGGCTGGGAAGAAGACATCATCATTTTCGGTGACGAAGACCACATTCCCTACCAGCGCCCGCCGTTGTCCAAACAATATCTTTCGGGTGAACAGGGCCTGGAAAAGGTTTACCTCCGACCGGCTAAATTCTATGCCGACAAAAACGTCACCGTGCGTACCGCTGTGCGCATTAAATCCATCGATCCAGACGCACATACCGTCACCACCAGCGAAGGTGAAACCGTTGCCTATGCAAAACTCCTTATCAGCACCGGTAGCCGGCCACGCCTGCTGAGTATTCCCGGCGCTGACCTTAAAGGTCTGCACTATCTGCGCAGCATTGCCGATGTGGACGCCATTCGTGCTGAGCTGGCCCCTGGTAAAAAGGTTGTTATCGTTGGCGGCGGCTACATCGGCCTGGAAGTGGCCGCGGTCTGCAAGACCCACGGGCTCGATGTGCACGTGCTGGAAATGGAAGATCGAATACTTGCGCGCGTGACCACGCCCACCATGTCGGCCTATTACCACAAGCTTCACACGGACCGCGGTGTCCACATCCATACACAACATCTGGTTCAGGCCTTCGAAGGCGAAGATCGGGTCAGCGCGGTCATCACCAACAGCGACCGCTTCGAAGCTGACCTGGTGGTGATCGGAATCGGTATCGTGCCCAACATCGAACTCGCCGCAGACGCCGGAATCGAGTGCGCCAACGGCATTGTGGTAAACGAACGGTGCGAAACCTCGGCAGCCGATGTGTATGCCGCCGGGGACTGCACCAATCACCCCAACCCGCTGCTCAAGCGACGGTTGCGCCTGGAGTCGGTGCCGAACGCCATGGAACAGGCCCGGGTGAGTGCCGCCAACATGACGGGTGGCGACAAGAAATATGCCTCAATACCCTGGTTCTGGTCCGATCAATACGAACTCAAGCTGCAGATGGTGGGCTTTTCGAGCGATGGCGATCAGGAGGTGGTGCGCGGCAACATGGCCGAACACAAGTTCGCCGTGTTCTACCTGAAGAAAGGTGCGGTGGTTGCCGCTGATGCAGTCAACAGCCCCAAAGAATTCATGGCCTGCAAGCAGATGATCGGCAAATTGATCGACGCCGACAAACTGGCTGATCCCGCATGCGATCTCAAGTCGTTGCTGACCTGACGGCAGCCTTAAAGACCCAGCACCTGCTTCGCGATGATGTTGTGCTGTATCTCTGACGAGCCTCCGGCGATGGTATAGCCACGATGGTGGTAGCGACCGGAGGCGACGAATTCGGCGTAGTCCGGGCCGACTGAAGCTGCGGCCAGGCCGCCCGTATCAGACTCACCGGTGGTAACCGTGGTATCTACCGGCAGCGCCCAGTAACTCACGGCCTGAAACAACAGCTCATCCTGCGCCTGGACCAGTTCGCTGCCTTTGAGCTTGAGCATGGAAGGCTCAGCACCCACCTGATCACCGGCATCTGCCTGGGTGAGCAGCCGCAGACTGGTCGTCTCCAGTGCCTGCAGACGGATGGCGATCTCGTTGATCGCCTTCGGCAATCCACTCCCGCTCAGATCCACCCCCGCCTCGCTCTGGGAATTCATGATTTCAAGCAGATGGCTGAAGATCCTTTTGTTCTCGGCGACTCTCGACACCAGCATGCGCTCATCGCCAAGCAGGCTTTTAGCCACAGTCCAGCCACGGTTCTCATCCCCCAGCCGGTTCTTAACCGGCACCCGCACTGAATCAAAAAATACCTGATTCCACAATCGCTTACCGTTGAATGCTAATAACGGTTTGACGTCTATGCCGGGGCTTTTCATGTCGACCAGCAGAAAGCTGATGCCTTTCTGCTGCTGCACGTCGGGGTCGGTGCGGGTGAGGCAGAATATCCAGTCGGCGTGCTCGGCGGCCGACGTCCAGATCTTCTGACCGCTGACCACATAGTCATCACCGTCCCGCTTTGCGCGCATCTGCACCGAGGCCAGGTCTGACCCGGCCTGTGGTTCCGAATAGCCCTGACACCACCACAGGTCGGCATTGCGGATCCTGGGTAGAAAAAACGCTTTCTGCTCAGGACTGCCGAACCGGATGATCGCCGGTCCGACCATGTTAAAACCAAACCCCGACAACACCGGTGCATGCGCCCGCCTGCACTCCACATCAAAAATGTGCCGTTCAACCAGACTCCAGCCGGTGCCGCCATGTTCTACCGGCCAGTGCGGCGCCGCCCAGCCCTGCTCGTTCAGAATACGGGTCCAGCGGGCAAGATCTTCTTTGCCAACGGATTTTCCCAGGCGCACCCGCTCCGCTATATCTGCAGGCAGATGCGTGCTCACGAACGAAACCACCTGGTCGCGGAATGCCCGCTGCTCGGAATTCAGCTCGTAGCGCAAATCAACCTCCACTCATCGGGTGATGATGACCGGTTCGCGATCGGTCACCACCAGGGTGTGTTCAAACTGCGCAACCAGCTGACCCGGCGCAACCGACAAAGTCCAGCCATCAGCTTGTTCATTCACCCAGGGCCGCCCAGTCGTCAGAAAGGGTTCTATGGTCAGGACCATGCCTTTTTTAAGTTTGCGGGACTCGCGTGGATTGTCGATCGGCACGTAGGAAGGTTCTTCGTGGATCGACCGACCAACCCCGTGACTACCGAGGTTCTCAACAATTTTATAGCCGGCATGATCTGCCACCTTCTGAACCGCCCGGCCGATAACGTTCAGGGACCGGCCGGCACGGACCATTTTCAATGCGGCACGAACGGCTGCCTGAACCGTATCGCAGATTCGCTGCTCCAGCGGTCGGCTGGCGCCAACAATGAACGACTCGCCCATATCTGCCACATAACCGGCAAGCTCTGCGGACACATCAATGTTGATCATGTCGCCCTCGTTGAGCACCCGCTCGCCCGGTATTCCATGCGCCGCTTCTTCGTTCACACTGATGCAGGTCGCGCCGGGAAAATCGTAGTACAACTGCGGGGCACTGCGCGCACCCGCCTGCGCGAGCAGACGTGCGCCAATGGTATCGAGATCGGCCGTTGTCATGCCGGAGCGTGCCGCCTTTTTCATGGCGTCAAACGCGGTTCGCACCGCCCGGCCTGCGGCTAAAAGGCCCTTCAGATCTTCATCGCAATCTACAGTCATCTTTTCAGTCCGGTACCGAGCAGGCCAGAACACGGGAGATCTGACACAACGGCCGACCACTTTCCTGGTGCCACTGATTGAAGGCTGCCTGCGTTGCAGCCAGGGCTTTCAAACTGGTGGGTTCTTTCTCGACAACTTTCAGATCGATCAGCGCACGCACTACGTCGGCGGAAAACATCGGCGTGTCTTTGCCGAGAAAGCGCAGAAAAAAACGCCCGGTCTGGCCGCCCAGGCGATCGCCGCGTTTTTTCATGTCTGCCCACAGACCTACGATATCAGCTTCTGGCCAGGCCGCGAGATAAGCGCCGAAACTGCCGTGAGATTCACGCACATCCAGGATGTAGCGGGCATTCTTGGGCACCGACTGAATCTTTTTCGCATTGCGGACAATGGCCTCGTTCCTGACCAGCGCCTCCAAGTCTTCATCTGACAACATCGCGCAGGTGCTGACATCAAACGAATGAAATGCGGCTTCAAAGCCCGACCACTTGTTTTCAATCACCTGCCAGACAAAGCCTGATCGGAAGATGCATTTAGTCATCTGGGCCAGCACCCGGTCGTCGGTTATCTTCTTCAGCGCGGCGTTGGATTCGGCTTTTGGCAGCAGAGCTTCGAGCTCTCGCACACCCCCCTTGCGCTGCGCCGCACGCTGGAAGATGCTATCAAAGGTATCCATGTGCTCATGCTCGGATCGAGGTAGTTTGCTAATGATCGACGTGGTGGAAGGAAAGCGTCAAGCGCTGGATCCCAAACTCAAAGCGCTGATCGACGAAGAAGACGAAGCAGATCGCGATTTTTTCTTCTGCCGCGCCTGTTCGAACGTGATTGGCCGGTTGAGTGACCGGATGGAAATACACAGCAGTTTTGATCATTTCTTCACCAACCCCTACGGCTATGAGTTCCATGTCGGCTGTTTTCGCGAAGCCCTTGGCTGCACCATCGCTGGCGATCGCGTCGCCGCCGATACCTGGTTTATGGGCTTTCAGTGGCGCCACGCCATGTGTTCGCAGTGCAGCAGTCACCTGGGTTGGTATTTCGACAACTCAGACACTTATTTCTACGGCCTGATCCTCGATCGCATACAACATGACTGAGCTTGCAACCAACAACTACAAAACCCTGTCTTTCGATTGTTACGGAACCCTGATCGACTGGGAGCGAGGCATCCTCGACTACCTGATGCCGTTGCTTAAAGCGCATGACGCGCATGTTCTGGATACGTGGTTGCTGAATTTTTTCAGCGAATGCGAACCAGACATTCAGCAAGAAGGCGGTAACTACAAGTCGATCCTCAGCCGGATTCTCGAAACTCTCGGCCGGCGTCTGGCGTTCACGCCCAGCGACGAGTCAAAACAGGGGTTTGCTGCGAGTATCGGCCACTGGCCCGCATTCCCGGATACTGTTGACGCGCTGAACGCGCTCGCCGCGAAGTTCGACCTCGCGATTCTGTCTAACATTGACGATGATCTTTTCGCCCTGTCGTCAGTTCATCTTCAGGCACAGTTCAAACAGGTTATCACCGCCGAGCAGGTCGGTTTTTACAAGCCAGCGCCAGAAATGTTTGATCGGTTGATCGAGCTTGCGGATGGGCCCATCCTGCACGTTGCACAGAGTCGTTATCACGACATCAATGCAGCACACGCTAAGGGGCTCGATACCGTGTGGATCAACCGACCTTCCCTTGGTGCAGCGAAGAATGTCGAGGCCAACCCAACCTGGACCTTTACCAGCATGGCTGATTTCTCATCTGCAATCCTCGGTCGCCCCTCTTAAGGCGTGCTAGCATCGCCCCTGAACACCGGGTTCGACGATATCTGAATGACAGACCTGACGATCATTGAAATCAGCAAAGAGTATCTGCACTTCGCCGCTGCCCACTTCACAGTTTTCTCGGCCACGGAGCGTGAAGATCTGCACGGGCATAATTTTCATGTGCAAGCCCACGCACACACCCGGATCAAGGCAGATGGTCTCGCCTTTGACTACAACCTGATGAAAACCCGGCTGAAGGCCCTGTGCGATCAGCTCGACGAAAAGACCCTTCTGCCTGAACAGTCGCCGTACCTTAAGATACAGACCGAAAACGAATACACGGTTGCGTTGTTTGCAAACGAACGCATTCCGTTCTTGCCCCGGGATGTGCTGACACTACCGGTGCGCAACATTACGGTGGAAGAACTGGCACGCTGGCTTCTTAAGGAACTGATGGCAGACCAAACACTCAACGCACTGGATATTTCGCAGGTTGATCTGCGGGTTTCGTCCGGCGCAGGCCAGTGGGCATGTAGCACGTGGCGAGAAGGCAAACAACTCACCGGTTAAACGGAGGTACAAATGAAAGTTCTGATCATCACCGGCGCGAGCAGCGGCATTGGCCTGCACACAGCACAGCGTTTTGTAAGCGAAGGTTATTCCGTCACCAACCTGTCGCGGCGTCGATGCCCGGTTCCGGCCGTCAATCACATCAACTGTGACCTGTCTGTACCCGGTTTCATGCAGGCCATCAACGCGCAACTCACTCCCCTGCTCCGGAAGGCAGACAGTGTGGTTCTGATTCACAACGCCTCAAAACTGGAAAACGACAGCGCCGTAGAAACACCGAGCAACCAGTTCCGCAGTGTTCTGGAAGTCAACCTGGTCGGGCCTAACTCATTGAACTATTTCATGATCCCCTACATGAAGCAGGGTTCGTCGATCCTTTACGTGGGGTCAACACTGTCGGAAAAAGCGGTTCCCGGCAGCTACAGCTATGTGGTCACCAAGCACGCGATCATTGGCATGATGCGTGCCACCTGTCAGGATCTCGCCGGTCGAGGCATACACACAGCCTGCATCTGCCCGGGTTTCACCGACACAGAAATGCTGCGCCACCACGTTCCCGACGATGCCATGGACAGCGTCAAAGCCATGTCGTCATACAACCGTCTGGTTAGTCCCGATGAAATTGCTGAGACACTGTTCTGGTCCTCACAGAACCCGGTCATCAATGGCACCGTGCTGCACGCCAACCTGGGTCAGATCGAACGCTGACATTCCTCCAAAGCGGACATAGCTCGAATGAGCAAATTGTGCCCTGAGGAGACATTTAATACTGCAGGCGCACAATCGATTCGAATGGAATGATCGCTTTCAGCATTAGAATGTTTTGTTCTTCATTTTGTACCGCTTACGACAATAACCACATCAGGAAAATCGTATGAACCGTCAGCTTGTTTGTAGGGCTCCGCTCTTTGGATGGTCTTTGTTCGAATGCGATTTTGGACGTCTTGAGGCTGATCATCCAGGCCAAAGATGCTCCAGCCTGTTTTTAACAAAAGATCAATATGCTCAAGTTTGATAGGTTTGATTCGTTTTTCCGAAACAATGTTAGTAAACCCTGACTCTTTCACCATCAATCCGACTACGGCTGGATCATCGACGTAGAGTAGTGTTCCACCAGGGACGTCTTCAGGTGGTAGCTCTTCGCTGGCAGAAGCAAAAAAGGAGCCAAAGCATTTCTGCTCAGATTGAATAGGCATGATGATGGCAAGGCGACCACCAGGTTTTAGGACGCGCCTAGCCTCCTCAAAAACAACCAGGGGACGAGCAAAGTGATGTGCAGTGTAGTTACAAACCACCACATCGAATTCATTGTCGTCGTAAGGTACATCTTCTGCATTGGCTACTTTGAACTCAAGCTTTGGGAATCGATCTGTTGCAATATGAATCATGTTTTCTGCGAAATCGGTGCCAACTACCCGCATTGCGATTTCTGAAAGTTGAATACAGACATCGCCAGTGCCGCAACCGATTTCAAGAACGTGACTGTTTCCATCGATGAGCCCAATCTCGCACAGAATTGGAACCTGACCGGAGGTGGCGGTCATTGGGGCTATGTTCTTGATGTATTTGTCTGCCGAGCGCTGCCAAGACTTGTATTCTTGTTCCGCTACTGCATTAGGGTCATAGTCCATGCTGATTCTCCCCGAATTGAGACCTGTTATGAGCACTCAGAAGTATTAATTGCAATTGAATAGCTTCAACCTCTGGCAGCAGCACTACATTGGTTAAATGTCCCTGCCGAAAGATTATGTTGGCTTACTACCGCTTGATCGCCATACCCAATTGTTATGAATTTTGCCATAAGCCCAATCTAACATGCGCTCCTATCTCTGGTAATTGGACACCGAACAAATCGTTTCTGAGGCACTGCTTTTCCGCGCCAGGTTCGAACCATAAGTACGCAGTTTTATCGGGCTAGACCCAGACGAATTCGAGTAAAGCGAAACGCAACCCCCACCCAGTTGCGTACAACAGAACGCACTCGGGTAGGAATTTCCGCAGGCCCAGGTGGGATAGGTCCGACCCGCTCATCCGCGGAGGCAGCCCGCCACCAGAGAAATAATCGCGCAAAAAGCAAACGCGCTATAAACCAAGGTCGGTAGCTATAGGATATCGGTTCAATTAAAAGGTTAATGAGACCACTCTCCCGAGCGACCCAGGGATCGGCTGCACCGGCCGCTGTGATCTGCTCGTTGTACCAGTTGAAAAGCCGCGTCCCCAACGTTCGCGGACCTACCACCGTGTCGAATTTCAAATCGTTGCAGCAGGCTAGTTGATACGCATTTTTCTGAAAATCTGCCTGCCGCTTAAAGAAAAGGCCGGGGAGTTCATAGGGCGAGCTGGTTGTCTGGAGACACTTCTTTAAGATGCCCGCATCACCAGCAGCAACCGACATCCCTTGACCCATGTTGGGATTAAACACACAAGTCGCCGCAGCCATCGCGATGAAACCGACGGGGGATTCATTCCAGCGTTCGTAGTACTTCCACCTGTTTTTCGGCAAGCGATAGGTCGACACTTCATCCAGCGGTTCGAAATAGGGCAACATGTCATAGATCAATGGTGACCTCATGCGACCCAGAAACTCTCGAACCCCAGCCTCGTCCTTTGGTATCTCATGACCATCACCCGCCACCAATGTGAGCAACCAGAGGTCTGCTTCCTGCCGAATCAGATGTGCAGCGACATTGTCTAAGGGGGGTACGCGCTGAATAAATGCTCCGTGAGTCCACCACCAGCTCTTGGGGAACCTCGCTCCCTTCTTCATTTTGTATAACTGCCCGCCGTAGGTGAGCAACGGGTCCAGTTCATGCTCGGCAGGTGGAATAATCCCAGCTTCCTTTAGCCACAGCGACGCCTTGGAGCTGAAACCAGATGCATCTACTACCAGCTCAGCGTGAAGAGTGTGGACTTCCGAATCACCACGACGCTTATAAGTTACGCCACTAACCACTTCTCTCGGGCTAATTTCTTCGACCAACAAATTGTTGACGACAGCTTGTTCTATGAGCTCGATTCCTGGATCCTTTAAGAACAGGTCACGGATCGTCGACTCCAACATCGCCCGTGTACAGAACAGACTCCGCGTTACCGGTACAGGCAAGTTACGACCCCACCCGCGCGGTGTCATGAGTGCGCAATTAAACCCAAACGATACTTTGGGCATCTTTCGTTCGTCCAGAAGCTTATGAAAGCCTGGGAAGATGTCTTCGATCTCACGTCGGCCACGCTCCAGCAGCGTATGAAACATTTTGCTCTGCGGCACACCACGGCGGCCTCCTGCACCATCTGGATACGTATCACGTTCGAGTAATACGACCTTCTCATAGTGATCAACCAGCACCTTCGCCGCACACATCCCAGCGATGCCACCCCCGATTACCACTGCTGTTCGGGTCATGATTGAACCCTCACTCTCGCACGAGAACGATTTTTCCAACCTGGTTGTTACCCATCATGTAAGCATGCGCATCATGTAGCGCATCGAACGGGAATGTCTTATCAACCACAGGTTTTAACGACCCATCAGCGAAACCATCCATACAGTCTTCCACAAAAACCTCAAAGCATCGCCAGGCTTCCTGTGGCGTCCTGGTTCTAAAGGTCACACCAAGTATTTGAGCGCGCTTGTTCGCGACCTCATCGAGGTCGATTTCACCTCTTCCCGCCGCGTTCCTACCAACGGAGACAATGCGCCCTTTGATCGCGAGCATCTTCAGGTTGTCGGCGAACATGGGGCCACCGACACTATCAATTATGATGTCGACACCTTCTTTGTCGGTTTCTTTTTCAACAATCCCTGTGAAATCCGGTTTGCTGGTATCAACTACGACATCAGCACCAATCTCTTTAAGTGCTGCGATCTTGTTTGCGTCACGCGTACTCGCAAACACCTTCCGGGCACCGAAATATCTGGCGAGTTGGATGGCCGCTGTGCCGATCCCGGACGAAGCCGCGGTAACCAGCACGGTATCTCCCTTCTGCACCTGGGCATTGGTCACCAGGGCATCATGAGCCGTGATAAATACGTTCGGAATTGCCGCAGCTTGCGCGTAGGTCAGCGCATCCGGTATCCGCATCAAAGTCATCGACCCGGCCAGGGTATATTCCGCATAGCTACCCGTGCCACGACCCATAACCCGCTCACCCGCGTGCCAGCCCGTTGCGTCTTTACCGACCTCAACAATTTCACCGGCGAATTCAATGCCCGACGGGACTGGTTTAAATCGCGGATTATCGGAGCGAAAGCCCCTTACCATTAGAATCTCACCGCGATTGGTTCCTGCCGCATGAACACGAACAAGTACCTGGCCTCCTTTTGCAACAGGCTTCCTGGTCTGGCGGTACTCATACACACCACCGTCTTTCGTCGGTACCAGATATACCGCATTCATCTGATCAGCAAACATCGCCACCCTCCTGGCTCGGTAGCTAGCCTTCTTCTGGCCAGACTTCGTTGAGCACGCGTAGAGCTGCCATCGCGTTAGGCCAACCTGCGTAGTGCGCGCCATGCGCGATGACACCCACCAATTTGTCGCGTTCAACTCCAACGTTCTTCGCACCTGTGAAGTGCAACCGCATTTCTTCAGGACGGTTCAACGCAAACAAGATCGTACACGTTGCGAGGGATCGTTCCTGGAGGGTGAGATCGTCTTGCTGCCACACATCACCAAACAGGTGTTCCACCGTGTACCGCCCCAGCGGTTGAGGCTGCGGTGTACCACCGCCAGAGGGTGGACCGAATAGTCTGCCAATCATTTCCAGCCCTTTCTGTCGTGTTTCGTCACTCATTTGACATCCTCAATTCAAAACGATAATGATATTATCAATACCAATTAAATGCGGCAATCGCTATATTTGAATTGTGAATAGTTTTCTCGCACCCCAACAGGACCGGTCCACTCAAACCCAGCAAAAGCTGCTTGATGCGTTAGATCACCTTCTACAAACACACTCCTTCGAAGAATTGACCGTGGCGCGAATTGCGGCACAAGCGGAGCTAACGACCGGCGCCATCTATCGGCGTTTCAAAGATAAGCGCGCTCTCCTGGAAGCGTCGTTCCAAAGATTCCTTGCGCAATCGCAAGAGCTTCAGATTGAGCGAAAAGCCGCAATAGAGAACATTGATGACGTCGAGAAAGTGGGTTACATGATTCGGTCTACGCTGAAGTTTACAATTCCTTACATCCCTCTCATGCGTGCGGCGTCGGTACTAAACGACGAACCATCGTTTGAGTTGATGCTCACTGCTAGAAACACCTCCTCTGACTGGTTATCAACCAATCTGGTCTCCAGCACTCTTACCGATGAGGAACTGCAACTACGAACCAGATTCGCAATGAGAACGATCTCAGCCGTCATCAGAGATACGCTTCTTGCTGGACCGAGCAAAGGTCAAAAAACAAAGGCTATGGAGGTGATGGTCGCCGAGTTGACGGAAATGACAGCAGGTTATCTACAAATCCAGCGGTGATCCTTGCCTGCCTTCTGTCGCTTGAGCAGACTAAATTGCAAACTCCAGTTGAGATGCAGTCGTGCGTACCTGCAGAGCATTTCTCCAATTTTTGTTACTGATCGGTTCCAGTGTTAGATCGCGCACAGGCACCCTTTAACGTTTACAAACTGAAGCGAGTATGGATGGTCCGGTACCATTAAATCTTGATCGATCAGAGCGCGTGACTGCGATCTGGTGAGGTTTTGGCGTGCTCCGGCAACTTGCAGATGCGTTTCATATTGATGGTGCCCTTGCCAGGAAATTCCCACTTGTAGACACCATCTTCAATGTAGCGTTTTACCACCGTGGGACCCCCAAAGAGCTTCTGGTTCAGCTGATTGTCTTTCCAGAGTGCAGTTGCCTGAGACGTCCGCAGACAAAATAAAAGTGGACCAATCTGGCGCGGCGACACATCGTTTGAGAGCATGTCTGGCGCGTGATCATGTATTAGACCGTGTGCGGTTACAACAACTCGGTCACCACACTGCTCGATACGCTCCACATGATCAGGCATTCGCGGGTCGACGCTTTGCCATAACCCACGGATGTCTTGTGCACCCTCTGGCAGAGGTTCGGTGCAGCCTTTCAGGATGGGCTTTGGAAACACCGTATATCCACAACCCGGCGTGAATGCCTGAGAAATATCGTCTGCCATCAAGCCCGAACCGTCGAGTGCCGGCAATTCGCAATAATCAATCTCCGTCCCGTCACCATTAAAAACCCAGGAGGGCGTCGTGTCGAAAGGTCGAGGATAGAGCCATAGAACAAGAAACAATACGACGGGTATTGAGAGCAGTATTGCTACCGTAACCAGTACATTCTTCATTCGTCAGCTCCTCTGCTGACGACAAAAATACCAGAAAGGCAAATTCGGATCACAACCGCTCACCTGACTACCTTCCTTTTTGAGTACATATCCGTCGCCACCTCCCTGGTTCTGGCCTTGACGACCGGAAACATATTGGCCGCGTGCTCAGACGTCCTTGATAAATCGCGACGTGACTGGCTGCACATCTATTGGTACGTTCTGGCGTGCACCAAACAACCACTACCCACCAGCCAAATCGGCATTCGATTCAAGCATTGAAATATAGTTGTGGGTGACTGTAATTCAGCGTTGGCGGTGCTGGGTACCCTCGCCAGCCGTTATGAATAACGCGGTCACCTCCTCCTCAACGTCAGCGGTGTGCCAGGCGCCCGGCTCGTTGATCGCATATTCTCCAGGACCAAGACTAACCGTCGCCTTTGAGCCATTCGCCATTTCCTGGTGGAGCGTGATTGAGCCGCTGATACAAAGCACGACCTCACTGCCTTGCGGATGCATCTCCCACATATCCCAGGACTCGGTAAACGTAGACATGCTCACCAGCCGACCTTCGTTACCGTCCTTAACATGTCGGTCGCCATAGGAGGTGTACCAATCCATCGAACCGGTGAACAGGGGTTCAATATCGGCGGTCGCACCGAGGCCGAGATGGATCGGATGTGCCGTGATTTTGGTGCCTGCCATCAACGTTCTCCTCTTCAGGCCTCGAATGAGTCGTCCACCGCTTCTTCATAACCGGTCAATCCGAGATACGGCCGCAGGTATTTAACAATCAGGTAGACGGGACCAGTGTCCAGCGCAGCAACCGTCAGCTTGAACACATAACCAGACAAAATGAAGGTCATTAACTGCGGCCAAAGATCAGCAGTGCGGTCAACTGGCAATGCATTTGCCCAGAAGTGGGTGATCAGAATCACGGCCGTGGTGTCGATCATCTGCGATGTCATGGTGGATGCATTGTTGCGCAGCCACAGATGCCGACCGTTGGTCAGTTTCTTCCAGAAATGAAACAGGCGAACGTCGCAGAACTGCGCTGCCATGTAAGCCATCATGGATGCAGCAACCGCGCCAAAGGCCAGCTGCTGGACTTCAAAGAAGACCGGCAGCCTGCCAGCCTCATCGAGCAGAGGTTGTCCGGTTGCTGCGTCCATCGGTTCAAAACCAGGCAGCGCCCCGCCTAACCACAACAGAAACACCACCCAGATATTCAGCAGCAGACCAACCCAGACCATGTCGTGGGCTTTCTTTTCGCCATACAGCTCACTGATGAGGTCAGTGCACAGAAAAGTGACTGGATATGGCAGCACACCCACCGCCACTACCATCGGTATGTTTATGCCGAACAGGTTGAACGACAGATCAACGAAGCGGCTGATCCCCAGGACATTCAGAAGCGCAAGGGTGCCCAGAAAAAACCCGGACAGAATCAGAAAAACGCGCTGGCGTCGTTTGGTGTAGTTGGGGGCAACTGTAGCTTTCGAGCTCAGCGCCGTTCTCCAATCAACTCTTCGTTAACACAATTCTGCAGCCGCCCGGTTGACAGGTAGGTCAACGCAACCTCGCCGGGTTTGAAGCGCATGTCGTACACACTCTCGGGGGTAAAAAACGCTGAGTGAGGCGTGAGCACCAGGCGATGGTCAATCCACTCTTCGTCGGCAGCCCAGGCTTTGATCAGTGGATGATCCGGGTTCGCCGGTTCTTCGGGCAGCACATCAAGTCCTGCTGCCTGCACTTGATTGTTCTTCATCGCCTGATACAGAGCATCCAGATCGATGATCGGTCCACGGGCAGTGTTCACCAGAATAAGGCCCGGCTTACTCTCCGCGAGAACCTCCGCATTGATGAGCTTGCGGGTGGCGTCCGACAAAGGTAGATGCAGACTGACCACATCGCTTTGACCGAACAATTCACCAAGCGAATGAACACGTCGCACGCCGATCGCCAGATCAACGCCGTTCGACAGGTAGGGATCATAAAACACCACATCCATGCCGAATGCCTTGGCCCGCAACGCAACCGCGGTGCCGATCCGGCCCATGCCAACCAGACCCAGCGTACACACCGACAGGCGCTTGCCGTAGGGGTTCAGGGCCGGGCGCCAGTTCTGTGCGGGTGAGAGTTTTAATTCGCGGGTATGAAAGGTGATGCCTTTCATGAGTGACAGCATGAGCGCCATGGCATGGTCGGCCACTTCCATGGTGCCGTAGTCGGGTATGTTGCAGATGGGTATTCCCAGAGCAGACCAGGCATTCAGATCAAGGTTGTCGAAACCAACTTTGGGCGTGACCAGGATGCGACACTTGTTGAGCTTGGCGCGGTATTCGGCCGGAACGTCGTTGACTGTTACCAGGGCGTCACATTGTGCCCACTGTTCTTGTGTCACCTCTTCAAAACCATCGCACATCTCGGCAGTACCCAGATCGCCCATGCTGGCTACTTCAATTTCCCGGTTGGCCGGCCAACGCATGGACGGGTACAAAACCCTGTAGGTCATCAACTACTCCCTTTGTTCTTTTCAGGTAACGATATCGGCGACTTTCGCAATCGATGTTTTTAACGCGACCTCTGACATGCCCGTAACACGCAGACGGGCCGCAACCAGATGCGTAACACCAAGACGCGATTCATATTCATCAATCTTTTCTTTGACCGCAACGGTGTCACCGATGATGGTCCAGTCATCCACCTGCGCTCCCCCATCGCGACGCAGGGATTGCACAGCAACTTCGCCTAATCGTTCTCGCAGATGGCGCAGTTCGTTGCGATCGTCACTCACATACACCGTGCGCATGATCGGTCGACATTCGGGTATGGGTTGGCTCGCTTGTGTTGCTGCATCGCTGTGGCGCAAAAAGTTTTCGTGCAGACTGTCAATGGTTTCCATGGGTGAGGCGAGGTACGGCAGGCCCAGTCGACCCGCCTGTGCGAGCGCTTTGGGACCAAAAGCAGCCACCCAGATTGGCGGC
>JAQBYL010000043.1 GCA_027622495.1 Pseudomonadota bacterium | reverse complement strand
GTCTGTTCCTTGATGAGGTGGCTGACCTGCCGCTGTCTATGCAGGTAAAACTCCTGCGTGCCATCCAGGAAAAAGCAGTCCGTGCTGTGGGTGCAGCGGTGGAACAGGCGATCGATGTTCGGATTCTGTCTGCAACACACAAGGATCTCGCGTTCGAGGTGGCCGAGGGTCGGTTTCGCCAGGACCTGTTTTATCGCCTGAATGTGATCGAACTGCCGATGCCGAGTTTGCGGGAGCGACCATCAGACATACCGGAACTGGCGCAGCAGATCCTCGCCCGCATCAGCGCCGATTATCAGGCAGCTACTCCCGATATAGATGCCAGCGCTATTGCCGCTCTGATGGACTACGACTTTCCCGGCAACGTACGGGAACTCGAGAACATTCTGGAGCGGGCATTCACCCTGTGTGAAAACCAGCACGTTCAGGCCCATGACCTGCAGCTCGGACCAATCGTCCCCTCCGGTGCAAAAACAAAACAGACTTCTGCACCAACCCGGACCGTTGAAGACCTGGGTGAGAATGCCGACGCTGACTCTGAGGTGCACCTCCCGAAGGGCGTGTCTCTGGAGGAATATCTGGAAAACATCGAACGCAGTCTTATCAACGACGCGTTAGAAGCAACCAAATGGAACAAGACTGCCGCAGCCAAAGCCCTGGGTATTACCTTCCGCGCGCTGCGCTACCGACTTAAAAAACTCGATCTCGAATAACGCTTACATCAACCCGGGCTGGTAACTGCCAGCACTGCGACACCCGTTCGGGTGAAATGGCGGCATGGTTCGTCACGGCTTTACGCTTCCGGAACTGCTGCTCGCTCTGCTGATCAGCACACTCACCGCAGGCCTCGCCCTGCCTGGTTTCAGCAGCATGATCCGCCAGCATCAGTCAGCGGCCGTCGTGAATGGTCTGATTGGCAACGTGCGCTTCGCAAGGCATGCAGCCATCAACATGCGTAGCCGGGTGACATTGTGCCCTGGCAGCCCGAGCGGTTGTTTTTCTTCTAATCAGTGGCATCGCGGTGCAATCATTTTTCTGGACGACAACGCGGATGGCAGGCTCCAGTCATCGGAAGTGATCATCAAACGTATTGCGCCCATGGCGTCCGATGGCCGGATCCTGTGGCGCTCGTTTCGAAACCGGACGTACCTGCAGTTTGCGGCCAATGGCTTGTCAATCTGGCAGAGCGGTCACTTTCTGTACTGTCCCGCTGATGGCGATGCACGCTACGCCCGGCAGATCATCCTCAATGCACGTGGGCGATCGCGCCTCGCGCGCGACACAGATGGAGATGGCATCGCCGAAGACGCCCAGGGGCGTGCACTAACCTGTTAGCTTTCGTCCATGTGGGTTGAAGCAGGCAATTGCTCAAGCTCGACCACCACCCGTTCGCGATCGGACTTCTGCCAGTAGACAAACTTAACTTTCATACCGGTCTCGAGCAGTGTGAGGGCACCAAAACTGCCTTGCACAGACACGGTTGCCGCAGCATCAACCCGGTAGCGCAGACCGCTGACTGTGATGCTGCTGGCGCTGAAATCAAGCGCCTGTATCACGCCCTCGCCTTCGCTTCGGACCTGCGGTCCGCTTGGCCCGGCATGGGCAACCGGGGTTGCGCAGAGGAGCACCGCACAAAGCCACACAGACTTAAATGTCATTGGTCAACTCCCGCCAGGACAAACGCCCACTCTTCGACTCGATAAAACCCACCACCCCCAAGGTCACCCTGTCATCGCCACCGTTGACCACGATGAAATCAAGATCCGTACCCAGTAAGCGTGAGGGGTCAACCAGCGTGCCATCCAGGTCAGACGGGTCGAACAGCACACCGGCAGCATAGTCAATGCCGTCGTAGTTCAAGAGATCGCTCTGATCCACGCGTTTGTCATTGTTCAGATCCAGGATTGCCCGCTTCGGGTTGCCCCCGGTCAGGATGTCAATCGGAAACAGCGATCCAGGTGAGCTTTCAAAACAACTGCTGTCAACCCGCGGAATGATCGTGGTGACGAGCAACTCCTGATCGATTGCAATGAATCGCCTGATCGCCCGCTCACCCGGATACTGCGGATCGGGTGGATTCTGCCCCTCGGTATTCGGGTTGGGACTGCCCTGCAACGTGCCGGTGGCTCTGACCATGTCAAAATCGATGTACCAGCCATAGACACCGTCGGCACCCTGGGCGTACTCCACCGGGTTCGCCGACACGATGCGCTGGTTCGGAAAGTTCGCGTTATCTTCGTCTACAACGTTGGTGATCACCTGTTCAACCAGGAACTCACCCTTGGCAGTCATGTCGTCTGTTCTGGGGCTGCTTTCATCTGCATCCCAAATACCGTAGAGCGATTGAAGCTCCTGGCTGCTGCCATCCTGGGTGGTGACATAACTGCCGGTGCCGAAGACAACAAGAAAACCAACACCGGAAGGATGTTTCTGAACAAAGGGACGGGTGGTGATTGGCTGCCTTGTGGTTGCAGTTTCATCATATGTGGCCTGGAATATGCGGGTCACCGACCAGTCATCCACATCAGAACTGGATATATCAAAGCGATACAGGTTGCCAAAGAGATCACCAGCATAGGCCCGGTCGGCAGTCCCGTTAGCATCTGTGTCTATGATCGCGGGCATACCCAGACCATTCGGCAGACCCGCCATGGCCTCTGGTACGGGCAGCACACCGGCGCCAGTATCGAGCTTGACGAAGTCGCCGTCGGCCCATCCGCCAAAACCCTTGTTAATGAACAGAACAAAGAGTTTGGCGATACCCGCTGAGCTGTTGCGGCCGTTCCCGAAGATCGTGACCCAGGCTTTTTCACCCCCGTCATCTATATTGCTCATCACAACCTGCGGTTCGCTGTAGCTGAAGCCGAGATCCTTGGCGGGATTGCCCAGCACATCCAGCAACATGCCACCACTGTCATCGGTGAGCGGCGCACCGGATGCATCAGTTGGATAGGTGTCATCTGCGTCGGTGAACTCCCACATGACAGTGGCCGCGGCGTTCCCTTGCGTTGCGAACGAGGTATTCGGATTGGTGATGTTGAGTGCAAAATAACCCTTTCCGCCACCACCAAGACCGCCGACCAGGATGGTCTGCCAGGCACTCTGGCCAACACTTGTGGGTTTAACAAACGCGTCTTCAACCGTCGGCGTGAGGTCTACAAAAAACCGGTGCCCGTAGGTGGGTGCAGTCAACCCATCGAGTGTGTTGGCAAACATCTGGCTACCGTCGATCAGCTTGTTTGGCACATAGCCGAATACTTCTGCTCCGGTTCCTTCCTGATCATTGGGATCGCCAGCATCAAAGCCGTGCAATATGCCATCGTTGGCCCCCACGTAGACCACGTGGTTGCGACCACTCACTGCCTGCACAAACTGCGAATACAACTTGCCGCTGGTGGAAGGATACGGACTCTGATCGCGGCCAAGCGCACGCGGTGCACCAACAAACTGCGGCGCTGAGTGAACGATGTCACCAAGCAGGCCTCTGCTTTGCGGTCGACTCCGCAAAACACCAATCTGTTCTTCCTGAGATCGCGTGCCGCGTATCCAGTCGACCTGGTCGGCATTAAGAATGAGCTGTTGATCAGCATTCAATGTGGCCGCCTGAAACCCGATGCCATAACCAGCCCGACGATCAAATGTGACTAACCTGCGCGAATTCGGCGAGGTGCCATCCAGTACTGCTGCCGCACTCCACAGCGGATCGGAACGATCCACGCGACCGGTACCAGGGTCGATCGCAAATGCGATCAGGTCACCAGAATTGGTCTCAAGATCGTAAAAGCCCCGATACTCAACCGTGCCGGAACGCAGTGACCCGGAACTGAAGGTCGATGTTCCTGCCGAGGCCGACCCTGAACCGAACGCGTCGAACGCACTCTGCATCTTGGCGGCAAGTGCAACCGGGTCGTTGGCAGACTGATATTCAGATCGGGAGTTAACGGCCGCATGCAGAAGATCATCGATCTTTGCTGACACTGATCCAAGCGGGTCCGGCCACGAAAAAGGAGTTTCATGGTTTGTGGAGGAATTGCCGTCGAGCGCAGGAAGATCTTCAAGCTCAACCGAACCGCTCACCCCCAGACCCACGGTGTAGGTTTTCATGTGCTGATGCATTAAAGCGGGACTGTCAGGGAACGCGGTTACGTCACTCCAGTCACGATCCCTCGCGGTGGCGACAACTTCATCGGCCAGACCCGGCTGCAGATCGCGCTTGTAGTAATACATTGCCACATCGCCAAGCGTGCCAACGTAGGTGTCGCCGAACATACCTCCATCGAAGGGCGACTGGGCTGAGAGCGCGTCGTGGTTGTCCGCCGCACTGCCGGTAAGCGTTCCATTCCAGCCACCATCGGTAACCAGCAGGGTAAAATTGGCCTGACACTGCCCTGCAGGGGCAGCCAGGGCTGCACAGGTCACATCGCCCGGATTGCTGTCTGATGCACTGCCGAATATGTCGCCTGCAAGACATTCATAGTAGCGACCTACCTGATCAAGCCCGGAACGCAGCGGTGAAGAGCCCCCTGAGCTGGCTGAATAGATCTGATCAAGCAGGTTTTTTCGATGACCCGTCAACGGCGATTCATTCAGAGAATCAAGCGGCAGGCGCTCGAGCGGATTATTCAGGGCGGCATAGCCGACACGTACCCCATTAGCGTTGAACGTAACCTGCCCCAGAGCCGACTTTGCAGTACTCTGCCGGTTGCGATAGTAAGCAAACCAGTTGGCAAAGTTCTGCAGTTCCTGCTCGAACGTGCAGGTGGTCGGGTCGCCATCATCCACCGCACAGTCAGAACGCATCGCGCCTCCCGGATAGGCGTTCGATGTTCCGCCACCGTTCAGCGTGATGGGCAGATTGCCATCGATGGTGATCTTCACACCGCGCTCTTCAAAGTTCGGCGGCGATCCTGCGGAGCTGGTCGCGGTCCAGTAGTACGGCAGGTAGATGCTCTGGTTACTGACGTCAACGGGTGTTCCATCAGACGGCAGCGGCACGGCATCTGATATCCATGAATAACTCACCGTCAGGTCGAGGACCTGCGAGTTCGCCTGGAACGGCGTGAAACGCACCGCTGTTGGGTCTGCGTCGGTAAAAGTATTGCCGGCGTCGTCGGTACCCGCCCAGGGCAGGTAACGCGTCTGCGGATTGTAGTAGACGCGGTTGTATGCAGCGCTGCGCCCTCTCCATACACCGTACTCGTTGTCCACAAACAACGGGTTGTTGTCGAGTGCCTCCTCGGTAGGCAGTCGATCCAGATCTGATATGTCTGTCGGCAGCGGGTAAAGATAGCGATACGCATGGGTCAACCCCATGAACGGAGACAGAACGAATTGACCTCTTATTTCTTCGGTCATCAGGTTCCAGTCCATGGAACCGGAGTTATCCATCAGGATAACGACATTCGGCTCCGGCAGGGCGGCATCTTCCAACGGTACGTTGGCAAGATTGTCACTATGCAGAACCGGATTGGCTGCCTCGGCGATCTGCACCGTCATGCCTGACAGCACAAATGCAAATAAAACGCGGTGAAGACGCATGTACTGCTCCCACGTCATCTAAAAAAACTTCCCGAACGTGCTCTGCAACAAGACGCTCGCATTGGTCGTACCACCAACCCCGCGGGCTGTGATCCGGAATATTTCCACCCGATCAGAGACAGCATTGTAAGAACTGTCGATCAGGTTGGCGTTGGTCTCCCGCTCCACTGTTGCAACCCATTCAACGATGTATCTGGGTTGAGCGGCCACCAGCGCAAGGGATGAGTTGGTCTGGCGCGACAGTGAAGAACCGTCATTCCAGACGTTGGCTACAAGCCAACGGTCCTGATCTGTGTAGGCCGCCGCAGACCACAGGCCATTATTCCCCGCAGGAGTAAACGGTGCGGTGGAGCTGACGTTGTTCCTGACGAATGCTTCGGCCTCGCGAAGTGCTGACTCCGCTGCCTGAAAAGCAAGCACGCTGTCGTGTGTGTTTCGAGCCATCCGTTCTTCGAGGCTGGTTGTCTGAACCGACGAAACACCGGCTATTGTCAGAACCAGAAGGAACACGAGCGCAATGAACAGCACCACGCCACGTTCGTTGTGAATCATGATGCGTTCCTCAGATTGATCGTCTGTGAAAAGGTGCGCAGTGCAGGTGCGGTCGCGTCAGCGAGCACGTCCACACTGCTGGATGTGATCTCGATGCGTACTGTGCGGATCACATGGTTTAAACCGATTGAATCAAAGTCCATGTACTGATTGATGGTAGCAAGGTTGTCGGTCGCATCAGTATCGACCCCGAACAGGATCTGCAGGTCAGTGACCCCCTCCACCAGTTCAATCGCCGCATCGATCCCTGATCTACGCCACAGTGCCAGAACTGGGGCTCCCCGATTGTCGACACCGGCACCAGGGCCGATGTAGTAGATATCAGTCACCACGCGCCCCACTGTAGAGCCCTGACTGTTTACAACGTTGCCGTAGCTCAGGCCAGTTTCAGAAAGTGGGTTGCCCGAGTTGCCGAACTTGCCCTTAGTAGCACCGCGATTCAGAGTTGCCTCGTTGCCATTGAGCACCACATCCTGCACACGAAACACGGCAGCCTGTTCACAGTTGGCGATCACCGCAAAGTCATCCTGGCCAATCGTCAGTGCGCCATCCACGCGCAGGGTTACCGGATCGGCCTCTGGTGCTGTCAGAGCATCTATGGAATGACCTGGGGATTCGATGCGACGGACCACCAGAATGTCGGTTCCAGGGGCGATATCGTCAGAGTCAATACCATCCCCATCGACAAATCTGTTCCCGTCAACCCAGCTGGGTGTCCAGTCGGCGCGACTGGTTCCACCACCACCCGTGTAGTCGAAAGCTTCGATCGGTGTCGTGATATCCGCTTCAAACACTTCATCCCAGCTGCCATTCAGGGTGTTGTATAACCTGTCTGGCTCCGGGGCACAGCCGAAGTATCCGGAGGAACGGACAGAACGACCGATGAAGTCGAACGCATAACGCGCGCCTTCCTGCAGACGGGACTGACCGACCAGAATCGACTGTGTTCGGTCGTTGCCAACAAAAAGCTGCACGATGCCAGCGGTTATTACCAGACCCAGGCCCAGCGCCAGCAACAGCTCAACAAGCGAAAAACCCCGGGTTTTAACTGAGTGCATCATTTACCCCCGACTACCCCTGACTGTCGATCGTGACACTGCGTGTCTGCTGACCGTCCGACCATTGCACAGTGACACTGATAACACCGCTCGATCCATCAACCACAACTGATCCATCTCCATTGATCAGGCCAGGCTGCTGCTGCGCACTTCGCAGTATTTCATCGTCAACCAGGCCCACGCAGGTTGCGTCTGTTTTCCAGATGCCGAGCGAACATTTCCACATGGCCTGATCAAACTGGACCATCTGCGCGGGGCTGCAGTTGTTGCTGACACAGTTTTGCGCAGACGGTGGTGCATCACCCATATCGAGCCCTCCGTACGCAACCCCAGCTGCACCCACACCTGGGTTGGCGCGGATTCGATCCAGCATGTCGTAGGCTTGTTGAACGGCTTCGGTGCGCATCAATGCCGCGCGATTGTTCTGCAGACTGAGCATCTGCAAACCAGTAATCCCCAGCACACCAACCCCCATCACCAGAACTGCCACCAGCACTTCCATGAGGGTGTAACCACCCATCTGCCTTCTCATGATCCGCACTCCCACTCGTCAACCGATGTGCGGCCGATCAGATTGACCGACAACATCCGTCCGCGTGTTTCGTCGGCCTGGCAAAGGGTTATACGGGCCTCGCCTGTTACCGCCTGCTCCAGAAGACCTCTGGCATTAAAGCTCAGCGCATCTTCGTCGTCTAACTCGTCGATCCCGTTCAGAACGTGACCGGCGCGCGGGGTAAAGACCCGCAACGGATCAGAACAATCCGCCGGGTTGCCGAGCGTAACGCAGTAACCTGCGCCCCACTCGTTGTCGCCATTGCTACCGTCAATGGCCAGAACGCTCACGCGCTCCCCCCGATTGGCTGCTTCGGACCGCGCATAGGCAATGGCCAGCGCCATGTCATTGATGTCGGTCGTCAGGGCACGCTGGGTGAGGAAATTGTTGAACGCCGGTAGAGCGAAGCCGACCAGGATTCCGGCCACCGCCAGAGTAACCATGATCTCAACGACCGTGAACCCGCGCCGCCGTCGCTCGATGACTCGAGTCTGGTAGTCCTTCTCAACCCCCCGTTTCATGGGTCCCCCTGTACATGTTGCCTGGCAAGTCCCAGCGCGGTGTTCTGTTGTCACCTTGATGCGCATTTCCGGACAAATTGAGTCTAGGCAGATGGGTCTGCAACCCGCAGGTTGATCCCGACGAACGGTGCTGTTGCCCTGATGAGCGGTGGTTTTTTGAAGAACAAGAAAATTATCTTGTCAAATCAATGAGTTACAAACTACTCCGTCCAGGTGTTCTCGGTGGCGGAAATACTGCCGTCGGCGTCCTTGTCCCAGGCCTGGTTGGCGGCATCGTCAAAGGTCATGAAGCCATCCCCCGCCATCTGGCCCACGGGCGTCGCCGTGAGGGTAAACTGCGATGCCGTTGCGGCCACAGTGATGTTGTAGCGTCCGTCCCGAACCGATCCTGGAATACAGATGTTGGTAGTACCGAGCGTTGCATGCACCACTCTTTCGGCGATCGCCCCCGCATTTGCATCACCCACACCATCTGCGTTGGTGTCAGCTGCACCCAGGTAGCTGAACGAGACACTGGCCCAGCGCTCCAACCCCTGGGCGCAGTTCAACAGGTCGGCCTGGGCTTCGGTGCGGAAGGCGCGATCGCTGTAGCGGTTGTACAGCGGCAATACCAGGGCTGAAAGGAGCGCCAGGATGATCATGGCGATCAGCAATTCGATCAGGGTTAGACCGCGATCAGGCTGCAAGCGATCGAACCTCCACAATCTGCACATCAAAACTCACATGACGGCCGGCCAGCGGATGATTGAAGTCCACCCGGACGCTTCGTTCATAAAGATCAGTGACCACGCCGGGCAATTCTCCTCCGGGACCGGCGAACGATATGATCAGCCCTGGTTCGAGCTCCATATTTTTAAAGGAGTCTCGTGCCAGGATCTGCACGTTGTCAGGGGAGTGTTCACCAAAGGCCTGGTGCGGGGCGAGCAGAAACTTCGCTCGTGCCCCGGACTGCATGCCGAAAAGGGCCTTCTCAAAGCCAGGCAGCACACTGCCATCACCCACATCGAACGTGGCGGGCTTACCTTCGGGGGGGCTGTCTACCCGCTCGCCGTTTTCCAACGTGATGGAGAAATGCAGCGTGACACGGGTTTGTAGACCTACCGGGAGGTCGCCGCTCCTAGCGATTATCCCCGACATGCTCGCTCCCTTTACGGAGGTCGGAAATCATCAGCCAGATCCAGCAGACAGCCCCAAGGAATAACGCACTGTCGGCAACATTGAAGGCCGGGAAATACCAGCTGCGATAGTGCACCAGAATAAAGTCGACCACGTAACCGGAAATCGCCCGATCCAGCCCGTTGCCTACCGCACCACCAAGAATCAGGCTGAATGCCACACCAAGTAACCACTGATTCGCAGGCAACCGCTTCAGCTCATAGATGATGTAGGCAGACATCCCCGCTGCCAGGGCGACAAAAAACCAGCGCTGCCAGCCACCGGCATTGGCAAGCATGGAGAACGCAGCCCCTTCATTCTGCCAGTGCACCAGGCTGAACACCGGCAGAAGATTGATCCGCTCCCCATGGGCGAGGGTCTGATCCACAATCGCTTTGGTCGCCTGATCGGCAACGACCACGACGCCAGCGAGGCTGAGCCAGCGGATCATCGGGCGAACCAGTTACGGGCGATGACGATGTCCTCGGCGATCCGTTCTTTTAACGCATCCAGCGACTCAAAGGTCCGTTCGTTACGAATCTTGTGTTCGAAGGTGACGGTCAGCAGTTTGCCGTAGATGTCTTGCGAAAAATCAAACAGGTGGACTTCCAGTAACGGCTTTTTACCATCCACCGTGGGTCGAACCCCGATGTTGGCAATGCCCTGATAAGGTTTGTCGAGGCCGTCCACACGGACCGCGTACACCCCTTCCAGCGCTGCCCGATAGCGCTGCAGCGGGATGTTTGCTGTGGGAACACCCAGCTGCCGACCCAGCTGTCGACCATAAATCACACGACCCATGATGAAATACTCATGGCCGAGCATTTTAGCCGCTTCGCTGAAGTCGCCGGCCGCCAGAACTGTTCGAATCCGGGTTGAGCTAACCCGTTCGTGATCAAATGTCAGGGTACCCATGTGAGAAACTTCAAAGCCGAGGCGATCACCGGCTTCTTTGAGCATGGTGTAGTCACCTTTAGCGCCTTCGCCAAAGCGGAAGTCGTCACCAACAACCACATATCTGGCGGTCAGTCGCTTGTGCAGGAACTCATCAACCACCCACTCAGCGGGCAGAATTCTGGTGCGCTCGTTAAAAGACAGACAAAGTACGCGAGTGAGATCGGTCTTGGTTAGCAGGCAGATTTTTTCGCGAAAGCGCGTGAGCCGCGCGGGGACCGGGGACTTTTCCCGGTTCAGAAATTCAGCCGGTTGTGGTTCAAACGTCACCAGCATGCTCGGCGCATCAAGCTCACGCGCCTTCGCAGAAAGGTGAGCGAGCAGCATCTGATGACCGTGATGAACCCCGTCAAAATTACCAAAGGTGATGACGGCGCCCTTATGCCGGGGCTTGACGTTATGCAAACCGACTATCACTTCCATGGCCGGCATTATACGCGATGCCTCAGGTCTGACGGGCGTACACCGAGAATAAAAAGTAGTGCGCCGTATACCCCGCCGCCCACCACAACGATGGCACTGGTCCACATCACACGGGACCCAACCGAGAACGTGAGCCAACCTGAGTCTTGTGGGGTCATCAACAGCAGAATTGCAATCATGCCCGCGGCTGCCGCAAGCGATTTAACAAACAGCAAACCCATTTGCCGATCTGGAACCAGGAACGCCCGACGAACCATACCGCGGTACAGAAGACCAAAGTTCACCCACGCGGATGCAGCGGTAGCCAGTGCCAGACCCACATGGCCGAGCGGAATGATCAGCACCAGATTGAGCACGATGTTCACTGCAACGGCGATAGCTGCGTACTGGAACGGCGAACGGGTGTCATGGTAGGCGAAATAGGCGGGTGCGATGATCTTCACCAGAATCATCGGTATGACACCGGCGGCAAATGCCTGCAGTGACAACGCTGCCATGCTGACGCTGATCACGGTCATCTGGCCATGAAAGAAAATCGTCGCGATCAGCGGCAGGGCAAGAAAATACAGACTCACGGACGCGGGCACACCAAGGATCAGCCCCATGCGCATACCCCAGTTCAGGGTTGCGGAAAAACCCGAGGTATTTTCTGCCATGGCAAGACGCGAAAGATTTGGCAGCATCACGGTGCCCAGAGCCACGGCCACCAGACCAATAGGTAATTCGAGCAGCCGATCCGAATAGTAGAGCCAGGAGATCGCCCCGGTCATCAGTGTGGAGGCAAGCATGGTGTCGATCAGGGAATTGACCTGACCCACGCTGGCCGCTAGAACCGCCGGTATCAAAAGTCTCCCGACCTGGCGGACACCCTCGTGTTCAACGCCCAGTCGGGGCCGGATGAGCAGGTGCAGACGCTTGAGCGAAGGTGTCTGGAACAGCAGTTGCACGATCCCTGCGGCAAATACCCCCCAGGCAAGCGCAAAGATCGGCTCATCCAGTGCAACCGCGCCGAAGACCATGGCGGTAATCAGCGTCGCGTTCAGAAGCACCGGGGTAAACGCCGGGATGGCGTAGTAGTTGTGGGTATTCAGCAGTGCACCACAGAACGCGGTGAGCGAAATGAAACCCAGGTAAGGAAAGGTAAGCCTGACCAGGTCGGATGCCAGCGTGAAACGGACTTCCTCCTCTCTGAAACCCGGCGCGAACACCGAAATCAGCACATCCGGGAAACTCACACCCAGCACAACAACCGCGAACAGAATCAGACTCAGATTGCCGCCAACCAGAGCCACAAAACGATGCAGTTCGGCTTCGCCCGCCGCCCGGTACTGGGCCAGCACCGGCACGAACGCCTGATTGAAGGCGCCTTCAGCAAAAAGGCGACGGAAAAAATTGGGAATGCGGAAGGCAACGAAGAACGCATCGGCGACTTCCTGGGCACCAAAAAAGTACGAAACCAGAACATCGCGAACAAAGCCGGAGATCCGCGACAGCAAGGTCATGGCCGATACAGTGCGGCCGGCCCGCGCTATATCCTGCTTCTGCGCAGTTCCAGTTGACATACCTCTACCTCGGCGGCATTCTACCGCGCCTTCAAAATCCGGACTTTAGGAGTCCCCATTGGCCAATACTGCACAAGCACGTAAACGCGCAAGACAGTCCGAAAAACGCCGATCGCAGAATGCAAGTCAGAGATCCATGGTGCGGACATACATCAAACGGGTTCAGTCTGCGATTGCCAGCAAAGACCAGCCCGCTGCCGAAGCTGCGCTGACCACCGCGATCCCGATCATCGACAAAATGGCCTCCAAAGGCATTCTCCATAAGAACAAGGCTGCCCGTCACAAATCCCGCCTGACGGCGGGGATCAAAGCAATCAGCGCCTGATCCATCCTTCGGTGCCTGACCCCTTGTCGGAGGTGGCTGACCCCTTGTCAGAGGGTGTCAGACACCACTGCAGGACTCATCAGCTCAGCAACACCAGATTGTCCCGATGGACCATCTCTGGCTCGGCCGCGTAGCCCAGGCGCGTGGCGATCTGGTCGCTCGCACAGCCCGTCAGCTTTGCAGCCTCAACACTTGAGTAGTTAACCAGACCCTGCGCCACGGTGCGCCCCTGTGCGTCTGTACATCGAACCAGATCACCGCGTTTGAACTCGCCAGACACCGAAACGACACCGACCGGCAACAGGCTGACGCCTTTTCGCTGGAGCGCGCTGACGGCACCTGCATCCAGTCGCAGTTCACCTTTGCTGCGCTGTTGGTTGCGGATCCACTGTTTGCGGCCGACCAGCGGTGACACGCTGGCGACCAGTAACGAGCCAATTTCATCACCCTGCGTGATGCGGGTCAGCACGTCAGGGGTGCGGCCATTGGCGATCACCGTATTCGCACCGGACGTGGCTGCCGTTCTGGCTGCACTGATTTTAGTGAGCATGCCGCCGCGACCGAAGGCACCCGCAGTTGCCCCTGATACCTGATCCAGACGCGGATCAGATACGTCGCAGGCAGCGATCGGGGATGCCCCCGGGTTCGACCGGGGATCTTTTTCAAACACGCCATCCACATCCGTCAGAATGATCAACAGATCCGCCTGCATCAGGTTGGTCACAAGCGCTGCCAGGGTATCGTTGTCGCCAAAACGGATTTCGTCGGTGGCGACCGAGTCATTCTCATTGATGATCGGCACCACGCCGAGGCGCAACAGTGTGGTCAGGGTGCTGCGGGCGTTCAGGTAGCGCTGGCGGTTGGCGAAGTCGTCATGTGTCAACAACACCATACCGGTGTGGCGCTGATGGCGGGAAAATGCACGCTCATAGGCCTGAACGAGACCCATCTGACCCACCGCCGCAACAGCCTGAAGTTCGTGCAGCGTCTCCGGTCGCTTACCCAGCCCCAGACGGGCGACCCCTTCGGCCACTGCACCGGAAGACACCAGCACAACCTGGCGACCGGCACCGAGCAGACCGTTGATCTGATTGCACCAGTCAGTGATGTCATCCAGAGCAATGCCTTTGTGGGGATCGGTGAGCAGGGCACTTCCGATCTTGACGACGATCCGCCGCGCACTGGCAAAACCACTGCGTTTGTCAGCCAGCACCGATGCGCTCATTCGCGGTATTCCACCTCAACTTCATCCTCGTCCGACCCGTCCTGCGCATCTTCATCATCAGCCCCCGCCGAACGCTTGAGGGCGCTCGCCAGCACATCGGCAGAAATCTCCTGCTCAAGCGCGAATTGAGCTTCGCGATAGTCTGCGTCCTCATGCATGCTCCGGCGATGGTCCACGTTAGCCTGCATCAATCGATTCTTCAGATCTTCCACACCGATATCACCCAGGGCTGAAATGGCCAGGATTTCGCGCCCGGGAAACTGCCCGGTGAGCCGCGCTTTGAGCGCTTTGAGTGCATCCTCATCCATCTGATCGACCTTGCTGAGCACGAGCCAGATGGGCCGACGGGCCAGCGCCTGGCTGTAAGCGGCGAGTTCGGCTTCTATGGTAAGCACGTTTTCCAGAGCATCGGAGCCGTCATCAGGCAGAACATCGACCAGATGAACCAGCAACGTGGTCCGTGATATGTGCCGCAGGAACTGTACGCCAAGCCCCGCACCTTCAGCGGCACCAGCGATGATCCCGGGTATGTCTGCCATGACAAAGCTCGCATCTTCGGCGACCCGCACCACACCCAGACCGGGCGTTAAGGTCGTGAAGGGATAGTCGGCAATCTTCGGCCTGGCGGCCGACACCACACTGATCAGTGTGGACTTGCCAGCGTTCGGCAAGCCCAGCAGGCCAACATCGGCAAGCAGTTTGAGTTGCAGTTTGAGGTGCCGGGCTTCGCCCGGGTAACCAACGGTAGTCCGGCGCGGCGCTCGATTGGTGCTCGATTTGAAATGCGCATTGCCATAACCCCGGTGCCCGCCCTTGGCGACCAGCAGGCGCTCCCCTTCGCGGGTCAGATCACCCAGAACTTCCAGGGTGTCCGCATCGATGACGGTTGTCCCCACGGGGACGTTGCCTTCGCGAGCTTCGCCAAACCCACC
>JAQBYL010000042.1 GCA_027622495.1 Pseudomonadota bacterium | reverse complement strand
GCCCGCTCAATGCAACGCCCTGACCGACACCCCACCGAGCGCATGCACCGGCCGCCCCCTGTGCCACAATAGGCCCATGTCGGTTGCTGATTCACTTGCGACATTTGTCGATCATTACCTGAAAAGCAGCGTCGAACTGGTCACCCCGTACGATGCTTCGTGGCGCTCGCCCTGTGAATCAGGTGACCCCTTCAACCGGCCGGATCAGGCCGGTGAGCTGATCCACTGGCGACCCGTGGCACGCCATGGTGTCGATGACTTCCGCGGCTTGGAAGCCGCCCTCGACATCGAGGTGCACCCTGACATCAAAGCCTACTTCGGTGGTTTCTGGTCGGCGGGGCTCGAAGCTTGCGCGCCGGAGGGGCAGGTGAGCCTGATTCTGCTTTGGAACCCGGAGGATGCGGATCGCCTGGTGGAGAATCTCATCGGTCACGCTCTTGCACAGCGCCAGGCCCACGCACCATTCTCGGTGTTCTTCGCCTGCACACAACCGCAGTCCGAGCTTTTCTTAAGCGTCAGAAACGACACCGGACAAGTCATTCTGGAACAACCTGGCAGGACGCCCCTGCGGGTAGTGAGTGAAACCCTCGCGCAGTTCATCGACTGCCTCACGCCGGCACCCAATGGGCCGTAGCGTTCGCGTCATCCATCGCGTTTAATGCCCGCCATGAACGCCCTCATCCTGGAACCGATTTCTCACCTGTCCGGCACGGTTAACCTTCCGGGTAGCAAGAGCATCTCAAATCGAGCCCTGCTGCTGGCCTCGCTTGCCAGCGGCACCACCCGCATCCGCAATCTGATGGACGGCGAAGATGGCCGATTCATGCTCGAAGCTCTGCATCAGCTCGGCATCCCCATCAAACACCAGCAAGGGGTGTATTCGGTCACCGGTCAGGCCGGACCGCTGGTCACCAGTGCCACCACACACTCGCTCTACCTGGGGCTGGCAGGTACAGCGATCCGGCCGTTAGCCGCCGCGTTGACGCTGGGCAAAGGCGAGTTCGTGCTGGATGGCGAACCACGCATGCGCGAACGGCCCATCGGTCACCTCATCGATGCTCTGACCCCATTGGGTGCGCGCGTTGATCTCCTCGGCGAAGCGGGCTATCCGCCGCTCAAAGTGCACGGAACGGGGTTGAAAGGCGGTCGCACTTCCATTGACGGGACACTCTCAAGCCAGTTCCTGACCTCATTGCTGCTCGCCGCTCCCCTGGCCAGTGAGCCGGTAGAAATTCAGATCCTCGGCGACCTGGTGTCGCGCCCGTACATCGACATTACACTGGATCTGATGAATCGTTTCGGGGTACGGGTCGACCATCACAACTACCAGCAGTTTCACGTTCCAGCCGGCGGCTATGAATCACCCGGCGACTACCTGGTGGAGGGCGATGCGTCATCCGCTACCTACTTCCTCGCCGCAGGTGCGATCAGTGGACCGGGGGTGACCGTGACCGGGATCGGCTCCGACAGCCTGCAGGGCGACGTTAAGTTTGTCGATGTGCTCGCTCGGATGGGCGCTCGTGTGGACAAACAGGGGGACCGAATGACCGTTAGGCCCGGGCCGCTGAAGGGGATTGTCGCTGACCTGAACGACATTACCGATGCTGCCATGACCATCGCGGTGGTTGCCTTGTTCGCGCAGGGTCCCACAGAGATTCGCAATATCTATAACTGGCGGGTCAAAGAAACCGATCGTCTGAGCGCGATGGCCACCGAACTGCGCAAGCTCGGCGCAACCATCATCGAAGGTCGCGACTTCATTCACATCACCCCACCGGAAAAGCTTTGTTCCGCGGCCATCGACACCTACGGCGACCACCGGATCGCCATGTGTTTCTCACTTGCAGCCCTGGCCGGGGTCAGTATCCAGATCAACAACCCGGAATGCGTGGCTAAAACCTTCCCCGACTACTTTCAGGTTTTTCGCTCGCTGGCGGCCTGAAGCCGGGGTTTGAGCTTGATGCGCGGCTTCGTGTTATGGCCCGCCATTTTGCCGAGGGTCTGCACCTTTGCTGCCAGATCAGCCCCAGCGGATGCAAGACCCGGTAACAGCACCTGGGTGATTCGCATGCAGGCCAGCGCATAGTCGAGCGGTTGATTCTGGGTGAGGACCGAATCCGCGAGGCCAGCGCCGAGGGCTTCGGGTCGTTCCAGGTGCGCCCAGAAGAGCATCCACACGACCTGATCAGTTAACGGCTCCTTGTGCCCGAGGGCGTCGTCTGGCTTGATGGCCGGACTGCACTCACCATCCGACCCACCCAAACAGGCTCCCACCGCTGCGTCGAACAGACCCACTTTGTCGCCGAAGTAGTGATAGATCATGCGTTTGTTGACCGATCCGCGCTCCGCAATCCGGTCAATCCGCGCACCCGACAACCCGAAACGGCAGAATTCCGCCACTGCCACCTGCAGGATTCGGGCCTGTGTAGCTTGAGGATCACGCATTAAGTAACTATATGGTTACATCAACAACACCAGAGTCTATGCCCTTGCGAGGACTTCCGCCAGACTCCGGTAGCAGCGTTGTAACCAGATAGTTACCCAGATAGTTTACTTAGCCGAACAAACCCGAGTGACGCCGCTCGAGGTCGAGCAGATACTGCTTGGTGGCGATCCCGCCACCAAACCCGGTCAATGCACCATTGGCACCGATTACGCGATGACACGGGATGATGATCGGAATCGGATTGCTGCCGTTGGCCGCACCCACCGCGCGAACCGCTTTTGGCCGACCGATCTGCTCGGCGATCTCTTTGTAGCTGCGCGTTTCGCCGTAAGGGATCTGCTGCAGCGCATCCAGAACCGCACGCTGAAACTGCGTTCCAGAATGCGAAAGCTCAAGATCAAAGGCGTGCCGCTCCCCACCGAAAAACTCCTCCAGCTGAGCCTTCGCATTATCAAAGGCGTGATCGTCACGCTGCCACTCCGATTCCGCCCGACGGGCTTTATTCCCGGTGGCAAACCCAAGGACTTCCAGCGTGCTGGCCGAGCCTGCCAGCAGCAGTTCGCCGATCGGGCTTTCGATATAGGTGTAGAGCATTTGATCCCCCTGTAATTCTCAGTTTGTCGCCGCCAACTGGGTGGACGCATACCACAGATACATCAACGCGTAACCCCGCCACGGCCGCCACTCTTCCGCAATTCTGCGGCAACCGGGCGCTTTGTTTTGAAGCACCTTCATGACCACCCAGTCCTGTTCAGGAAACGCGTCCGCCTGGCGCGCCACCCGCATGCACACATAAGACGCGGTCCACGGCCCAATGCCCGGTATACGGCACAAAGAATCCTGCAGCACACTTGCATCGGCCGTCTCATCAAGGTCCATCTCGCCCCTCGCGACCTGCTCTGCCAGCAGACCAATCGCCTGGCCGCGCCGACCCGGCATACCAAGTTCTGCAACATTAACCCGGCTCAGCACCGCAGCGTCCGGAAACAGGCCGTCATTCGAATATCTGTCAATCAGTCGATTAGCCAGGTCGGTGGCGCGGACAACACTGACCTGCTGGCCGAGGATGGCCCGCACGGCAATTTCAAATCCATCCCAGGCCCCCGGGATTCGCAGACCAGGTTGTTCCTCAACCCAGCGAGAAAGCATCGAGGATCGAGCCAGATGCCTGTCGATGGACTGGGAGTCGGCATCCAGGTCCAGCACTCTGCGAAGGCCTGCAAGCGTCGTCGCCAGACGGGTAACCGCGCAGGCTGGAACACGCACGCTAAAGCCATCCCCCAGCCAGTTTACCGAAAGCCAGTGATCACCCTGGGCATCGCGTTTCAGGAGTCTCCGGTAGCAGGTGGGGCTCACCTCTTCAACACCCCGCAGAGCGCGGCGGGCTAAAAAATCAAACACCCAGCTCTGGTTGTAGGGTTGCCGCACCGGCAAGGTCAAAGTGATCTCGCCGGAACCGCGATCATTCTTGCGTCGCCGCGCCTGTCGCAGTGAGGTTGGCGTGCGGCTGTACAGCCTGCCGATTTCCCGTTGCACAGACCGTGCGCTCGGGTATCCGGCCAGATCAGCAACCCGACTCAGGGGCAGGTCGCTTGAATCGATCAGGCGTTTTGCCATCTGCAGGCGATGTGCTTTCCCCAGCATGGCAACCCCAACACCGGTCACGGCCGTACACTGCTCATTGAGGGCGTCGGCAGAAAGACCTACCAGCGTCGCGAGGTCGGTTTCGCGGTGATCAACCAGGTAACCGCGATCAATCAGCCGCAGCGCCCGCACAATTGATGCGCAAGTCGCTGGATGCTCCGGCTGCCGCGGTGCCATTTCCGGCCGACAGCGCAGACAGGGTCGATACCCGGCAGCAAGTGCCGCCGCTGCCGATGCAAAAAAAGCCACGTTCCGGGCGAGCGGTGTTCTGGCCGAACAACTCGTCCGGCAATAGATCCCGGTGGACGACACCGCAGCAAAAAAACGGCCATCAAAGCTTTGATCTCTTCGAGCAAGGATCTGGTAGCACTGGTCGAAATCCGGCAGCAAGGGGTCTCTCAAGCTTATGGGCAACGAAGCCACTATAATCGCCCACTTTACCCATAACTCGCTGGATCTGGACACGTGATCGCCCGACTGCCAATCAATCCGTCTGAAGTCGACAACGTTATTGATCTGTGGCTCAAGGATCAGACCTCCGAACCGCTTTCGTTAACCATCCACCTGCCGCGGCCGTGGCTTGGAAACGCCGACGGTATCGATCTGGATGTTGAGGTGGCCATCATCGAAAGTGCCCTGACCGCGCGCGTGAACGGAACCACCGTTGACCTGACCCAGCCGGTGCGCCTTGAACCGGTCAGCATTCCCAAACCGTGGGGAGCGGAGATCTGGTATTCGGGTATTGAAGCCCGCGGCGAAAGTCAGGTGGAAACCGCGCACGGCACCCTGCTGCCGCTCAGTGAGTACCTGGCCCTGGCTCCGCGTCGATTACATGGTAATCAGGGCGTGATCCTGCTGAAGGTTCTTGACCCACACCCGCAGCCGGTGATCGGTGATCTGTATTTCGAAGTGCACGAAGAAAAGCGTGAAGTCTATGTTGTGACAGCCATCGACCCCGATGCCTGGCCCGGCGGCAAAGGGGCGATCCGTTTTGGAATGAATCAGACCCTGCGACAAAAAGCCGGATCGGATGATCGCTTCCGGCAGGCATTTCTTGAAGCGGTTAAAAAATACGAAACGATCCGCCGCAGAATCGACGACGATAACAACTCCGATAATAACTCCGACAATAACTCCGACAATAACTCCGATAACAACTCCGATAACAACAGGGTGGACCCGCTTCTCGAACTCGAAGCACGCAAAGCCTATGAGGCATTTACCGACATCCGCGCTCTTGAGCTTTCAGACGTGGTGGTGGTGCCGACCTGGACACCCCACTCTCTGCAGCACGGTGTCCGGGTGGTGGAATTTCAGTCCCCCACCTATGAGCGTCACATCATCGCCTTCGCGCAGAAAGTGCTGACCCAGAACCACTGGGACAGCGAATACGCCATCGCTAACATGTCGCTCGACACACCCGCCGATCCGCTGTTCGAACGGCTCGATGGGAGACTCGAACGCATCGCCCGTTTCGATCAATTCAATGTCTGCCGTGGAGTCGCGACAGCCGAGCCTTTCATGCTGCCAGCAAACCTGCCCTACGCGTTGATTGTCGCACTCGATGAGCCCCTGTGTGTCGGGGGACTGGTGTTACAGGCAGAACAGGCCGCGTTGGTGCCCCATATCGCACTACCGAACACAGACCTGCAATCACAAACACAATCCCGTTATCTGGCCGCGGCACCCGGCCTTTGAGGTTCGTTAACCGATACCTGCTGCCCGGCGCTGTCATATCGGCATTTTACTTCGGGCTCTTCATGTATCCGCTGTTGCGAATGCTCACCCTTGCATTCCCCGGCATGCAGATGACTACACCGTTGCTGCTGGTCGTGTTCACCGGTCCGCTGATCATCAGACTGATCTTTGAAGCCTACCGTCATCCAGTCACACGATGGGCCGCCTCGCTGGCATTTACCTGGCTCGGCGTCTGCTTTCTGTCCTTTCCGATTGTGCTGGCCTTCGAGATCTTCAACCTTCTGCTGGATCTTCCACAGCAACTTTCCGGGGTCATCCTGCTGTGCCTTTCCGCAGCACTGGGTCTCGCGGCGTTTTTAAACACCCAGATCCCTGCCGTGCGAACCATCAACATACCGGCACCCGCACGCCTTAACGGCTTACGCTTTGCCCAGATCAGCGACGTGCACGTTGGGTCGCGCAGCGGCCGGTTTTTGACACGCGTGGTCAAAGGGGTGAATCGGCTCAACGTGGACCGGGTGTTGATCACCGGCGACCTGATCGACTTCCGCGCAATCAGCGAAACCGAAGTCGGCGCACTGGCTACCCTCAATGCACCCACCCATTTCATCATTGGCAATCATGAACGCTACGTTGACGTCGATGACATCTGCACGCGCCTGACCAATCTGAATGTGCAGGTGCTGCGCGATTCAAGTATCGACCTCGATGGGATTCAACTGGTGGGGATCGACGATGCTGACGCGCGCTCACAGGTAGAAAATCTGCTGGCGAGGATCCCTGCCGAACCGGACCGATACCGCATTCTGCTCTATCATCGGCCTGACGGCGCAGAAGCAGCGGCGGCCTGGGGCGCGCATCTGATGCTGTGTGGTCATACTCACGGCGGCCAGATCTTTCCGATGAATTTTCTGGTGAAACGGGTGTATAACCGTATCAAGGGGTTGTATCAGATCGGTGATCTGCACCTGTATGTTTCCCCGGGAACCGGCACCTGGGGCCCCGTCCTGCGCTTAGGCACGCGATCGGAGATCACCGTTATCAAGTTTTGCCAGGAGACACAATGATTGAAGAAGAAACAGACCTCATCATCGAGCAGATCGAAATCGGCCCGATGCAGAACTTCACCTACATCGTCGGCTCGCGGGCAACGCGGGAAGTGGTCATCGTGGACCCGGCCTGGGATGTGGAAGGTCTGATCAACCACATCGACGAGCGTGGCTACACCCTCACCGGTGCGCTGGTCACCCACTATCACCAGGACCACATCGGTGGATCGTTCTCGGGTCAGAAGATCGCCGGTCTCGCGGAGTTGATGTCTTTAAAGCCGGTGCGGGTGTACGCGCACAAGGAAGAAGCTTCCGGTGTGGTCAAGGTCAGCGGTATCTCAGATAGCGACATCAACAAGGTCGAGGGTGGCGACAGGCTCAAGATCGGTGACATCGAAGTAGAATTTCTGCACACGCCCGGTCACACCCCGGGCTCACAGTGCTTTCGCATCCACAAGACCCTGGTGTCTGGCGATACTCTGTTCATCAACGGCTGCGGCCGCGTCGATCTGCCTGGCTCCAATTCCGAAGACATGTACTACAGCATTCAGAAACTCGCCTCGCTGCCCGACAATACGCTGCTGCTGCCGGGCCATAACTACAGCTCGATACCCAATGCCACGCTGGCAGAAACCAGATCACAGAATGCCTACATGAATATCAAGGATCTGGAAACCTGGCGATCTTTCATGGGGTGAAGGTTTAACCATCAAGTAATTAACGTCAGTAAAAGGGGAACACATGGACACTGGCAATTTCACCGGCTTCGATCTGTCGCTCAAGGACCCGGGCATCGCCTGGTTTCAATTCAACACACCTGAGCGCCTGAACGGCATGACCACTGCGATCAAACGCGATCTGATCGAGGCGATCACCCAGGCGCAGATGGACAACGCGGTACGTGTGGTGGTCTTCACCGGCACCGGACGCGCCTTCTGTGCCGGGGATGATCTCAAAGCCTATCGCGACGCCGTGATTGGCGGCGAGCAGCTGGTACCCGACATTCCTCCCGGCCATGACAACGGCATCGGCACCTATAACGGGCTGCGGACGATCTCGCAGAAGGTCAACACCACCATCCGCAGCCTGGACAAACTGTCTATCGCCGCGATCAACGGCGTCGCTATCCAGACCGGTTTTTCGCTGGCTTTGTCCTGTGATTTCCGCATCGCGTCGACCACTGCCCGTATGGGGTCGGCGACTCTGCGTTTTGGTCTTTTGCCTGACGAAGGAGGCCAGTACCTGTTGCTGCAGCTGATGGGTCTGGCTAAAACCATGGACTTTCTGATGCGCAAAAAGATCGTTACCGCCGATGAAGCTCTCACTCTCGGGTTGGTGAGCGAAGTGGTGGCGCCCGACAAACTGGAAGCCTCAGCCATGGCCATGGCCACGGAATTTGCCAACGGTCCACAGGTATCCATGCGTCTGTTGAAGCGATCCATATACAACGCAGCAGAGCTGTCATGGGAACAGTCGCTGGATGAAATCGCCGCCAAAACCGCCATCTCCGATCATCATCCCGACGCCCGTGAAGGGGTTAGGGCGTTTCATGAAAAGCGCAGCGCCCAGTTCAATGCCTGGCTGAACGGAGGCGAGCAGTGAGCGACATCGTCACCTATTCATCGGACGACGCCATCGCCCTGATTACTATTAATCGCGCCGACAAGATGAACGCGATGAACGAAGACGTGATCCAGGGTCTTCGCCGGGCCTGGCAGCGCTTCGAAGCAGGCGCTGATCGTGTGGCTATCCTGCACGCCGCAGGTGACAGGGCTTTTTCGGTGGGTGCAGATGTGAAGGATCCGCCAAAAGAGATGTGGCAGGGCGTACCGAGCATTGGCGTTGAAGTCACCAAACCGGTGATCGGCGCGATCCATCACTGGTGCATTGGCGGCGCGTACGTGATTGTGCAGATGTGCGATCTGGTGGTGGCTGAAGACAACACGATCTTCAAATACCCGGAGGCACAGCTTGGGTTCACAGGCGGTCTGATCGCAAGCGCTGTAGCACGCATCCCGCACAAGCTCGCCATGGAATTCATGCTGCTCGGTGAGGACTTTCCCGCCGAGCGCGCTCTGGCGGCCGGGATGGTCAACAAGATCGTCCCTACCGGCCAGGCACTTGAAGGTGCGATGGTCTACGCCAGAATTCTGGCACGATCAGCCCCGCTGGTTGTGGAAACACTGAAAGGGTTCTCGCTTGGCACGCTGCCGAAGAGTCCGGCAGAGGCTGCCGCCATTGCACGGGAGCGCCTGCTAGCTGTCAGTACCAGTGAAGATGGAGCAGAAGGGCGCAAGGCATTCGGAGAAAAACGCGATCCGGCGTTTCGAGGACGCTGATACTTAACCCAAAGGGCGTCCGGGAGAAGTGAATCCCCCAGACGCATGTCGGAATCCGGCTGCGCTGTCCGTCTACTTATAACCAGCAGGACATCAAGCAGTACAACTGGCAGCGAAATCGGCGACCGATTCGCGGCTTAACCTCAGATACCAGCGAAGGACAATCGAGATGACAAAATATCTACTGGCCTATCACGGCGGCGGCATGCCCGAATCAGAAGACGCCCAGGCACAGACCATGCAGGCATGGGGCGCCTGGTTCCAAAAGCTTGGCGCGTCTGTCATCGACGGCGGTGCACCAACCGGTGCCAGCCTGACGGTGAATCCAAACGGCTCGAGCGACACCGGCGGTGGCGCGAACCCGGTCAGCGGCTACAATCTGATCGATGCCGCTAACCTCGAAGAAGCTGCCGAAAAAGCCAAAGGCTGCCCGATCCTTGCCTCTGGCGGCACCATCGAGGTGTGCGAAACCTTCGACCCGGGTGCGTGATCTTTAATCCTTAAGGCAGCAGGTGAGATACCGCGTCGCGCTCTTCAATGAGTTCGGTCTGTGTTGCAGACATCTTCTGACGGCTGAAGTCATTAATGCTGCGACCTTGAACGATGCTCCAGGCACCCCCTTTACAGGTGACCGGGAACGAATAGATCAAACCCGGCGCGATGTCGTAGCTGCCGTCTGAATAGACACCCATGCTCAGCACACGGTCACTGCCCAGCGCCCAGTCACGCATGTGATCGATGGCGGCATTGGCCGCAGACGCGGCACTGGACGCACCGCGCGCTTCAATGATTGCCGCACCGCGCTGTTGCACGGTTGGGATGAAGGTGCTCTCGTACCAGCCCATGTCGACCAGGTCGAGCGCTGCCTTGCCGTCGACCGTGACCCCATGCAGATCAGGAAACTGGGTTGCGGAGTGGTTGCCCCATATGCAAAGGCCTTCCACTTGGGTCGTGTGCTTGCCGGTTTTCTGCGCCAGCTGAGCCATGGCCCGGTTGTGATCAAGCCGGGTCATTGCGGTGAAGTTGGTTGGCTTTAAATCCGGGGCATTGCGCTGGGCGATGAGGCAGTTGGTATTCGCCGGGTTGCCGACCACCAGCACGCGGACGTCACGACTCGCATGGTCATTGAGCGCTTTGCCCTGAACCGAGAAGATGGCCGCGTTGGCCTCGAGCAGATCTTTGCGTTCCATGCCTTTGCTTCGCGGACGCGAGCCCACCAGCAGAGCGTAATCGGTATTTTTGAAGGCGACGTTCGCATCGTCCGATGCGGTGATCCCCTGAACCAGCGGAAACGAGCAATCGTCGATTTCCATGATCACCCCATTGAGCGCACCCAGGGCAGGCGTGATTTCAAGCAATTGCAGAATCACCGGTTGATCTTTGCCGAGCATGTCACCGGATGCCACCCGGAAAAGCAGCGCATAGCCGATTTGTCCCGCTGCACCAGTGATCGTCACGCGGACCGCTTTTTTCATCTTATTCTCCTGTTGTGTCCTCTACCGGGAGTTCCCGGGCGCGCATTGTAGAAAAACTCGCCGGTTAATCCCACCGCAGTTCGCGAAACCACTCCCCAGTTGCTTCGAGATTCAGCACGTCAGTTAACCACGGCGGGCAGCGATCAGGCAGTGCTCGGAGCGCAAACCAGGCTGATTGATCGAATAACTCAGGTTCAGCCGTTGCTGGCTCACCGACAAAGTCAGGGCAGTCGAAAACGAAATTGAACCCCTGGTGACGACCCGAGATATACGGCAGCACGCAGCGCGGTTGCGGATTGATGACTTTAACGCCGGTCTCTTCGAAGCATTCTCTGATGAGCGCCTCGACCACACTTTCGCCCGGGTCCATGTGCCCGCCGGGAAGTGTGTGAAAACCATCCATGAATCCGGTATTTGCCCGCCGCAGCATGAAAACATGCTCATCGCGGGTAAGCATGCCGTGCACAACAACGGGAAAGCTCGCTCTGTCTGGTCTGGTCATGGAATCCGCTGGAAGTGCCTATGAATCTTGCTATGGTGGGAGCATGTCTACCCAAGCGCAAGGCACAACCCCGGCAGAAGACGCTGCTCTGCCGGGTTTGCGCAGACGGGTGGAGGAGGCTTCGCTGAACGCCTGGCCGGCAATGCATCAGGTGCTGCTCGACGGCTGGATTCTGCGGATGACAGGCGGCTTCACCAAACGCGCAAACTCAGTGACTCCAATCTATCCGGGGCTCACCAACTACGCGGAAAAGGTGCGTTATTGCGAAAACCTGTACGCCCGCGAGCAGCTGACAACCATCTTCAGACTGACCTCGATCAGCGAACAGCAGGATCTCGACGGATTTCTTGATCAGCGTGGCTACCGCCAGGATGAAACATCACTGGTGCTGACCGCCCCGATACCGCCTCGCGAGATGACCCCCGACATGCATCTTTTGACGGTCAACGACTGGCTGCACGTGTACAGCGAGCTCACCGGTCTGCCGGAAAAAGCCCGCCACCTTCATCAGGTGATCCTGAATGCCATACGCGGTGACTGCGCATTCGCTGTTTTGCAGATCCACGGGCAGCCGCTCGCCTGTGGTCTGAGTGTGGCAGACCAGGAGCTCATCGGGTTGTTCGATGTGGTGACCCACGTTGAGCATCGCCGTGCAGGCCATGCACGTTCCCTGGTCAGTTCACTCCTGGAGCGGGGTCGTCGCGATGGCCGCAGCAGGGCCTACCTGCAGGTGCTCGCCCACAATCAGCCCGCTCTGGCCCTGTATCACGAGCTCGGTTTCAGCGAGCTTTACCGTTACTGGTATCGACTGTCGCGCTGACGGCGTGAGGCGCTTGCGGCTTTTTGAAAACTTGATTCAAGAGGCCATTTTTGAGATGTTTCGTCTTTCGCGCCCAGGTGCGAGTCGATCGCTTGCGTTTTTGTAAGACTTTTTAAATAAGAACAACAAGTTAGTCGCTAGCAAGCAACTCCGGTAGCAACTTAAAGTCGGCGCCTCAAGGCAGCAGACGGAGTTTGACGCGCTCGATTTTGTCGGTTGCTACCAGGCGGAACCATATGAGATGAGCAGATGACCTCAACATACCCGAACCGAAGGCCTGAAAAACGCGGCCTGTACGACCCGGCGTTCGAAAAGGACAGCTGTGGCGTCGGCTTCATATGCGATATCCACGGCCGGCCAAGCCGTCAGATCATCGAGGATGCAGCTAAAATGAACTGCTGCATGGAGCATCGTGGCGGGCTCGGCTATGAAAAGAATACCGGTGACGGCGCTGGCATCCTGGTCGGCCTGCCACACCAGTTTCTGGTCAAGGTGGCGAAAAGCGACCTGGGCGCCGAACTGCCCGAGCGCAACGCTTACGGCGTGGGCAACGTTTTTCTGCCCACCGACAACGCAGAACGCACACACTGCAAGACCATAGTCGAAAAACAGATCGAAGCCGCCGGTCAGAAACTGATCGGCTGGCGGACGCTTCCTACCCATCCGACCGGTGCCGGGATCGGTAACGCCGCCCGCGCAGCAATGCCCCATATGGAACAACTCTTTATTGCAGCGCAGGGTGTGAGCGCTGATGAGTTCGAGCGCAAGCTATATCTGATCCGCAAGCACAGCACCCACCTCATCCGCGGCGATGCCAACATCAAACAGGACCACATGTTTTTTGCCTGCAGCCTGTCCTCCAAGGTGATCGTCTATAAAGGCATGCTGACACCGGCGCAGGTTTTTCCGTTCTACCCTGACCTCGAAGACGATGATTTCGAGTCTCACCTGGCCATGGTGCACTCGCGCTTTTCCACCAACACATTTCCTTCGTGGGACCGCGCTCAACCAAACCGGTTCATGTCGCACAATGGTGAAATCAACACGGTGCTGGGTAACAAGAACTGGATGAATGCACGCCAGGGGGTCATGAAATCAGATCTCTTCGGCGATGACCTGAAAAAACTCTTTCCCATCGTCGAGCCCGACTGCGCAGACTCAGGCACCTTCGACAACGTCCTGGAATTCCTGCTGATGACCGGCAGAACCCTGCAGGAAGCGGTTCTGATGATGATCCCCGAGGCGTGGCAGCAACACGCGCAGATGGATCAGGCAAAACGCGACTTCTACGAATATCACTCGTGCCTGATGGAGCCCTGGGATGGGCCCGCGTCGATTGTCTTCACCGACGGCAACTACATTGGCGCTGTGCTGGACCGTAACGGCTTACGACCTTCGCGTTATTACATCACCGAAGGCGGTCGATGCATCATGGCTTCAGAAGTCGGGGTGGTCGACGTCGACCCGGCCAGGGTAATAGAAAAAGGCCGCCTGCAACCCGGCAAGATGTTCCTGATCGACTTCGAACAGGGGCGCATGATCCCGGACGAAGAGATCAAGAAAACCTGGGCTGCGGAACTGCCGTATGGCGAATGGTTGAAAAACCAGCGTCTGGATCTGGCCGACCTGCCAATCGCGGATCTTGCAAACAGCACAACGGCTGCCGACAGAGCTACGCTGAAGCCGCGCATGCGGGCGTTTGGCTACACCGTCGAAACCATGCAGATCATGCTGGAGCCGCTGATCAAAGAACTGCGTGATCCGCTGGGATCCATGGGGAACGACGCGGCACTGGCTGTGATGTCAGAAAAACCGCGCATGCTGTACGACTATTTCAAGCAGCGTTTTGCCCAGGTCACCAATCCGGCGATCGATTCGATCCGTGAAGAAGTCATCATGGCACTCGAATGTTATATCGGTCCGGAGCACAATCTGCTCGAAACCACCGAGGTCCACGCCCACCGGCTGCGCATACCGCACCCGATCCTGTCGAACCAGGAAATGGCTGCACTCAAGGCTATGGATCATCGTGGCTGGCGATCAAAGACCATCGACATCACCTATACCGCCAGCAGCGGGAAAGACGGTTTGTCTGCTGCTCTGGATCGGATATCGGCAGAGGCTTCGCAGGCGATTGCTGATGGTTACAGCCTGGCAATCCTTTCCGATCGCAATGTCAGTGCCGATCGCATACCGATCAGCTCACTGCTGGCAGCCGGATGCGTGCATCAACATCTGATCCGCGGCCATTCACGCACGCGGATCGGTCTGATCGTTGAATCCGGCGAAGCCCGCGAAGTGCATCATCACTGCCTGCTGATCAGCTACGGTGTAGATGCAATCAACCCCTACCTTGCATTCGAAGCTTTGTGGGATGCGCGTGCAGACGGGCATTTCGACGACACCCCCCACATTCAATCCGATGTGGATGTCGTCACCTCTTATTGCAAAGGTGTCTCCAAGGGCATCCTGAAAGTGATTGCAAAGATGGGCATCTCCACACTGCAATCCTATAAAGGTGCACAGATTTTTGAGGCCATCGGTCTCGCTAAAGACGTGATCGAACGTGCTTTCACCGGTACAGCGAGCCGGGTTGAAGGTGCAGATCTTGACGTGCTCGCCCAGGAAATGATGCTTCGTCACAAACTCGGTTATCCCGACCGGGAACTCAATGTGGTTACATTGCCGAATCCGGGTGACTTCAACTGGCGAAGGCACGGTGAAGCACACATGTGGGATCCGGATACCATCGCCAATCTGCAGCTCGCAACCAAAACCAACAGTACGGATGCCTACTGGCGTTTTGCCGAACATGTGAACACACACAACACGCGCGAGTGTAACCTGCGCGGGTTGCTGACTTTCCGGTCAGGAATAAACGACGGGCCGATTGATATCGGCGAGGTTGAAGAGGCGAAGGAAATCGTCAAACGCTTCGCTACCGGCGCAATGAGTTTTGGCTCAATCAGCGCAGAAGCCCATGAATCACTGGCCATCGCCATGAACCGTATCGGCGGCAAATCGAACACCGGTGAAGGTGGTGAGGATCCGGCCCGGTTTCTGCCGATGCTCAATGGCGATTCCAAGCGCAGCGCTATCAAGCAGGTTGCCAGCGGTCGTTTTGGCGTCACCATCAACTATCTCACCAACGCCGATGAGCTTCAGATCAAAATCATCCAGG